>CAZOKY010000010.1:0-24006 GCA_964580705.1 Microcaldota archaeon
TCGTTCCGTTCTCCATCGCCCAACCGCAGCTCCTCGTGGGAACGATCGTGAACGCGGCGCTCGTCGCTGGCGCGTTCAAGCTTAAGGGATGGGAACTTCTCCCGTTAATAGTCCTCCCGAGCCTAGGCACGCTGTCCGCAGGACTCGTCTTCGGCCCGTTCACGCCTTTCCTCGTCGTCATGCTGCCGTTCATTTGGATCGGTAACGCGCTCCTCGTCTTCGCAGTCAAGCGTTTCGCTGCGGCAGCAGAAAAAAATAACGCCGGCAAGTACGCCTTGGGCAACGCCGTCGGCATCGCCGCGAAAACCGTTTTCTTGTTCGCGAGCGCGTTCGCGCTTTACTCGCTTCAACTCGTTCCCGTAGTGTTTCTAACTGCGATGGGCGTGTTTCAACTCATTACGGCGCTCGCGGGCGCAGCGCTCGCGTTCGGCTTGCTGAAAGCGGAGCCGCGTCTTGCGCGCCTTCTCTCGCGCGCCTCGCACCGCGCCCCGCGCTAGGTTTGAAGCTCGAGGCGGAAGCATTCACTTTCTTTTCTTCGGAAGTATAGCCTTCTTTTGCTTCTCGTTCAACCCGTATTTCTCGCGCACGGCGTACTTCTCGCGCATCCTCAAGTGCAACAGCAAAACCGCGAAAACGATTAAAGCGAAGAGCACCGCAAGCGCGATTAACGCCGCGACGACGAAAGAACGCGGGAAACACTGTTCACCGCCCGCGCCCACACCTGCGCTCGCGATTTCAAAGCCGCCGACCGCCGTTTCGCTTGCAGCCTGCTCCGCAACGGAAGATTGCGGCGATTGCGGTGATTGCGAGAGCATCGCCGCCTCGAGTTCCGCCTTGGATTTCTCTAGGCACGACGCGAGTTCCTGCAACTTGAGCGCGTTGTAAGAGTAAGCGAAATCACCCGTGCGGTTGGCTTCCGCGGCGTTATACAACGAGTTCACGTAATACAACTGCGCCCAAACGCTCTTGAAACCAGCGAGCGCGCTTTCGCCGCCTACGAGCGCCGCCAAATCCTCTTCCTTTTCGATTACCTCGATTTTCGCCCGCGCCCGCGAGAAACCGAGCGCGAAGCAAGAGTCGAACGACGCCGCCGCGTAATCCCCGCGGGAAATCGATTCGCGCGCAACCGCCAAATGCCACTCGGCATCAACGTCATACGCCTTGGAGAGCGAGGCGTTCGCTTCAGCCGCCAACGCTTCCGCAACGCCTCGCGCCGCAGCCTCGTTCAACGCAACGCTTGACTCAACGCCCGAACCGCTATTGCTTGCGCTTGCCGCGTTTTTCGCTGCGGCAGCGAGCGTCTCGCTCGCTTTAATCCAAGCTTGCGCGCTCGCGTAATCCTCGAGAAACGGCAACGGCTTGACGGCGGCAGGCGCTTTTTCCGCGAGTTTACCCGCCTTGTCTCGCGCCCAAGCCAAACGCGCCTGTGCGCCGGCGACGATTTCCCAATTCGAGGCGTAGAACGCGCCGCCGTAATCCAAACGCGTGTCGTTGACGCGGACGGCGAGCGCGTTGACTGCCGCCTGAAAATCGTTTTTCGAGTAATTCGAAAGAAGGAACGATTGCGCCGCGACTTGCGCGACGAAAGCCGCGTTAGCCGCGGAATAATAATAATTTTTTTCGAGGAGTTGCCGCGAAAGATTCAATGATTCCCGCAACGCTTTAGTCACGAGGCGCGACGAGTTATCGTTTTTAGCATCCAAGCCGTCTGCAAGCCGGGATAAGGAATCGATTTCGCTGACCGCAAGCGAGCGCATGAAAAGCGATTCCTTCGGCGGATTCAACGCGGCGAGCAACAACGGTTTTTGCTCGTGCTTCGGCGCCACCACGGGCGAACCCGTCGGCGCGAACGCTATTGCCGCCGCTTCGTCGAAGGAAGCGATTTCGATTACGCTTAAACCCCATTGGCCGCCGAGCTGCTGCAAGTCGACTCCTTGCGCAACGCTTTGTCCCAACGGCACTAAGAAAAACTTGAGCCGCGCGTTGCGCACCGCCTCGAGTTTTTGCGCTACGCCGCCGACTTTTCCGACGCTGCCGTCTTGCGCGACGCTGCCCGTAGCAGCGAAATCCGTTCGAAGCCGTTTGCCGCTGAACTCGGCGTAAGCGAGGAGGGAAAACGCGACTCCGCCTGAAGGACCGTCAATTATTTCCGCGTCAGCGTTAACCGAGTAAAGCACCGCCTTGTTTCGCAAGTCAACGCCAGTTTTTCGCGCGGCGAGGCGCGCGGCAATTTCCGCGCTTTGCTGGGTTTCAACGCTCGTGAACGGCGTCGTGTCTAGGAAAACGCCGCTGGAACCCGGCGCGTCGGCGAGCGACGCCTGCATCGTCGTAATCATGCCGTTTCCCGCGGCGTCCATCGCGGGAACGTTCATCGTTGACAACGCCGCGCAAAAACCGCCCGCTAGAATCAGCAGCAACGCGAAGGAAAACAAACCCGTTTTGAAACCGTTTTTTTTGCCGTTCATGGTCGGAATACACCCTTGAAAGCATAACTTGAATGCGCCGTAAAAGAAAAAAATAAAAAAATAAATAAAACGCGGATTGAAGCTACGGCGCGGGGAATTAAAATCTCTTGCTTTACGTCAAGAACCGAGTTGAAAAAAACGCCGCGCGATATTCGCGAGAAATTCACCGAGTCTGCCAAATGCACACGCGCAAAATGTAGTCGCGCTGGCACGAAACGCCTTCGCAAGACGTGCCGAGGGAAATGCGCAGCGGCACGCTCATCGACAACGCGCGGTAAGAACCTCCGTCAGGCGTTTGCACGAAAGCGCAGCCGCCGTCAGGGTCAACCGATTTTCCTTTCTCCGAATCGAAATTCGCAAGCGCCTCGTTGCTGGTGACGCGAGCCCCGCCTCCGCCCATCCCGTCCGCTCCGCCGAACGGTATCGCTTTGTACGAAGGATTGCACCGCGGGCAAACGACTTCCGCGTAGTAATCGTACCCCGCGAGAACTAAAGGCTTCATCAATTCTTTCAACGCGCAACGCAACGCCTGCCTTCCAGGCGCTTTAACTTCCCCCGTTCTGCCGGAAAATAGGTCGTCGAGAACTACTTCTTCGCTGCTTGGGTCGTCCGGAATGTCGCTCAAATCTTTTTTCAGCAAGTCGAGGACGGTTACCGAACCCGTGTGGGAACGGAATTGCTCGCAACCGAGAGTCGCGTCGTTCAACGGCGGGTCGACTGTGTACGCGGGCGCCAAAGAGTCTTCGTCGCTGGCTACGTTCGAGAGCTGCTGCAAGTTCATGTAGTACAACGATTTCACGGCGCTTTGAAGGTAATTGAGTTCGTAAAACGAGTTCAACGCGTTGTCCATGCTTTCCCCGTAATTCGTCACGACGGAGTAAACGAGCGCGCACGAAAACCCGACCATTAGTAGAAACGTGATTCCGTCGAAAATCGCGGCTTGCGCCCGGCTGCGCTCCCGCGATAACGTTCTGTTCGGCGTTCTGTTCATCGTTCTGACCCGCGCCTTGACGCGCGCGCTTTTTTTCTCGATTAAAGCCATTTTTCGTTATCTCTCGTTATAGTCTTGTTTATCACGGTCATCTGCGCCAGACGATTACGTTAAGCATTCCCAAACCGAAAGTCGGGCTGTCCGCGTTCGGGCAAGGAACGGCGACGGGGTAATTCAACATCACTAAATTGCGTTTAGTAGTAGAAATCAACACCGGCGGATTCGCGCTCAAGAGCGCATCGTTGTTGGTCGCGTACAACCAAGTGCGTTTCGGTTCCGAACTCGTTTCAATATAGTAAGGGCTTTCCGGCGAATCCTGCGTTTCCGGAAAAACGATTTCGCCTCCGCCCGCCCTCGGAAAATCAGGATCAAAGCAAAAACGCTTTACCGTGGCGAGAACGAAGACGTTGTTCGCCTGCGCCGCTTTCTCGAGAGCGGCTTTCTTGGAAACCCACGTTTCAGCCGTCACGAAGCCTTTCTCGGTAACAATGTAGGAAAGCGACAACGCCGCCTTACGGACTTCCAAGTAAGAGTTTTTGTCCGCCGCCAAGCCGCCGGCGAAAGAAATCGTGCTTATGAACAATAAAACGCCCGCCACTATAGGGAAAATGCTCGGGAAATCGTCGCCCAACGGCCCGACGAAACCGCGCACGCCTAGCCCGATACGCGTCAAACCCGTTTTTCCTTTCATTTGTTTCAACTGTTTCGGCGTTATCTCCATTCAAATCGTCACTTCAAAAGGGTATAAGTATTTTTGCAATCAGGCGAAACTACTCCGCCTATCTTGTTGCTCCAACCGCAGCACTTGTCGATGTCAGCTTTGTTGAAATCCAGCAGGCAGGTATTCGGTTCGTTGTTGCCGCAAACTTCCAGGAACAAATGCTTCTCAAACGGCCACTCTTTCGTGGAACACTTCAACACTATGATGTAAAGCGATGGAGGCGTCTTGCCGCCGTAACGCTTCGACGGCTCCGCAGTCATCACCCACGCGCCGCCGCTCGCCTGCTTCGGTTCGGAAACGAAGTGCACGACGTAATCCGGGAGCAGCAGAAAAGAACCGGAACGGCATTTCTTCGAGGCAGCCAACGCTTCGAACGCGAGCGACTGGCCGTCGGTGGTATTGCGCCACGTAATCGTCAAATTGTATTGCTGGAAGTCTTCGCTCCCCGTCGCCAGAACGCGTTCGAGCGGAATGATCTTGCGTTCGTCTTCAATGGGCGCGCTAACGATTCCCACGACTTGGCTGCGAATGTTTTGGACTACGCCGTTCGCGCGCGCTTCACACAAACCCGCTTTTTCTTTCGCGCTCAAGCCGACGAGCACGAGGGCGAGCGCGAGAATGAAGAATATCATCGCCATCTTCGTCAGCATCCACATGGCGATTTGCCCGCGGAAACGTGAACGTAAACGGAAACGAACGCGCTTTTCGGGAAAACGAACCGGCAAACGCACTTTAAACCACTCGCTACAACAACTGCGGCATTCAATAAAAAGCATGGCAAAAAAACAGGCGGGATAAAGTAAAGAAAGCAAAGAAAGGAACGAACGCGAAAAATACCTGCTTCAACCGCCTTGCCGCTCAACTGCCTTGCTGCGCTTGCGACTGTTCTCAAGGATTCTCTTTCGCCCATTCTTGCGGCGTGAGCGCGCAAACCTTGATTATCTTGCCTGCTTTGCTTTCACTGCCCAACGTCGAGTAGGAAGTAAGGCGTACGATGTAAGTGTTGCCTTCGTCGGGACGGCCGAGCGAGTGGTATTTCGCTTGATCGTCCGGCGCCGTGCGAATCTTGTCTTTGCAGGGCGGCTCTGGGCAGGACGAAGTCAGCAATCGGTCAACGCTAGGACAATTGCTGACTGGCTCCTCCGATAGTTCTATTCCGCCGCTCAACTGCACGCACGTGATCGCGTCCGTAAGCGGAGTGTACTTGTCGCTGGCACCGTCGTAACTCAAGGGAACGAGCTGCCAACAACTCCCGTAATGCCCGGGGCAAAGCCGGCAGTATTCCGCGTTGCTGTAGTAAACGAGTTGCACGCCTTTGATGTCGTACTTCCCGCAACGCGGGAAAACAAGCGTTTCGATGCGCGTGCTCGGCGGCGAGCCTTGCGCGAGGTAAACCATCGCGTTTTGCAGGCGGCTCATCGTCGTCTTTATTTTCGCGACGCACTCCTGTTCCTGCAACTGCCCCCACACCGTGAAGGCGAGCGCCATGCTCATCGTGAGAATTATGACGGCGACGAACAATTCGATGGGCGCTTCCACTTGGCCTTTGAAGCGAAGCAAACGCAAAGCAAAACCAACTCTATTCCAACCGAACTAAAACGAAACTAAAACGGATTACGAGGGGGTTAGAAAACGAAGCGAACTAGAAGCGACGCCGTTTTCGCCACGCTCGCCGCCTCGCCGATGTTTTCTTCCGCGCTCATCGCGGCTTGGCGGAACATGGGTTTGATGAGCGTGATTATGAGCACTGCCGCGATTATCATGACGATTAACAAGTAAATCGGCGTCCAACCCTGCCCTTTTCTTTCCTTCAACAAAGCCATGCAATCATTACCCCCGTGCGAGTTAAAAACCGTTCGGATTTTTTTGATTTTTCATTTTGATTGATGCCGCGTTACTCCAGAAATTCCACAGCATCCACGATGCCGTCGCCGTCCTCGTCAAAACCCTGCACGACCTTCGCGATGACGCTGCGGTCGAACAAATTGCCTTCCTCCACGCGGCGCGACTCCTTCACTAGAGCGAGCACCGCCACGCGCGTCGCAATGTGATTGCTTCCCGCGATTACGAAAACCTTCTTGCCGCGCGCGCCAGCGAACGGGTTGTCGGCGATTTCCAGAAAGCCGACGTTTTCACCGTACTTGCGTCCGCTCAAACGCGATTCAACGCCGAACGTCTTTTCCTCGAAACGCACGGGAAGCGACGCGTTCGCCTCGTCCACAAGCGTGTTAACCCGCGGCCCGCCCAGCAAAAACAAGTTTTGCTTGCGCTGCGCCTCGCGCACTTCCGTATCCAGAAAGAAGAGGGGGTAGTCGAACGACGCGAATCCGCCGAGCCAAGCGCCTAGCTCCGCCGCGCAGTACTCGCTTCCGCGTCCGCGGAATTTCCCGTGGCCGTCCGGACTTCCCAGAACGAGCTTCGCGTCAAGCCGCCCGCCGTCGAGAAAATTCCCGAGAAAAGACGGTGGGCGGCTCAAGGGCTGGTGCAACTGACGCCAACTCGCATTGACGACGAGCGACAGGGCATCGCCCGCAGCGCGGAAACGCTTCTCTTTTTCTCTTCCAAGCGATTCCGCGCGTTCCCTCGCACTGCCCTCGAGCCGTAAAAGCCCTGCTTGCGACAAAATTCGGAAGTGGTAATAAACCGTCTGCACTTGCATTCGCAGTTCGCGCGCTACTTGCGCCGGGTATTTCGCTTCGCGGCCCACGCACTCGAGTATTCGAAAGCGGTCCGGCGAAAGCGCGGTCAACGCTTCCTTCGGCACGATCACCGAATCCAGCGCTTTCTGTCCCAAGACGAGCTTCGCCGACTGCGCCGACGGCCGTTCAAGTTTTCCAACCGCGCTCGAAACCATATTTAATCTTTTGATACTAATATAACAAGGTTTTTAATACTTTGCCTTTGTTTTATTAAAATCATACTAATTGTGTGGTGCTGGTGCAAACGCGGCATTAGTCGGCTTTAAAAACCTTACGCGAGAAAACCTATTTTCGGTCATTCACCGTATTAGAATTAGGCAGTTAAAACGGACGGAAAAAACTAGTAAAGTGTTTTTGAAATGTGCGGAATAATCGGTTACGCGGGACCACGCAGCGCGGCGCCCCTCGTCCTCGACGGATTGAAACAGCTCGAATACCGAGGTTACGATAGTTGGGGGATCGCGTGCATCGACGCCGAAGGCGGAAGCGGAAGCAAGGCTCGTTCGATGAAGAAAACCGGGAAAATCGGTTTAGTAAGCGAAGGAGACGTTTCTTCCTTGAGCGGCTGCGTCAGCATCGGGCATTGCCTGCATCCAGACACGCTGATTCAATTGGCTGACGGAGGCATCGTAAAAGCTTGCAAACTGCCCGGCGCAACGAAAGTCTTGTCGTTCGACGCTGAAAAACTTGGTTTTGAAGAAAAAAGCGCCTCAAGTTTTTCGCACGACGCGCCGCTGGAACTCGTTTTCCTGAAGTCGGCGTCGTTTTCGGTAAAGTGCACGCCGCAACATAAAATGTTTGTTTTTGAAGACGGAAAAATAGTCGAAAAGAAAGCAGGGAACATCAAACGCGGAGACTTGTTGGTATGCGCCAACACCATTAAAGTGAAAGGCAAGGAACAAGCGCTGGAAAGCGTTCGCATCAAGAGGTATTACGCGGTTTCAAGGGAAGCTTCAGAGCACATCACGACGCAGATGCGCAAAAAAAAGTTGAGCGCGGCTCAAGCGGCTGCTTTGAGCGGGGTAAGCGAAGCGGCGATAAAACACGCGCTTCACCGCGAGAGGAACTTGCGCGAAGACTTTCTGAACGCGCTTGCGCTGACGCTTGAATTGGACAAAAGCTTGTTTCACTCCATTGATTCGATTCACGGAAAATTCGTCGAACTCCCGAATAAAACGAGTTACGAATTAATGCAGTTTTTGGGCTACATGATTGGCGACGGAACAGTTGGAAAAAGAGGCGTTCGCTTCAAAGACGCAAACGAAGCCCTTTTGGCGAAGTATGAAAAATTGGGGCGAGAATTGTTCAGTATAAGAGGCAGGATAGTCAAGATTCCCGAAGCCAACGCGTTCCTCCTGGAATTAAACAGCCTGGCTTTGCGTCAGTGGCTAGAAAAAAATTTCTTGAAAGCGTGCTCGAAAGGACGAAAGAAAGGCGTTCCCGAAATCGTTGGCAAAACCACTGAAAAGGAAGTAGCCGGTTTTTTGCGCGGTTTGTTTGACGCCGAAGGCAGTGTAAACCTGAAGTCGAGGCAAATAACGTTGGTAATGACGAATGAAGAAATAACGCGAACGATTCAAATGCTGCTGCTCCGCTTTTCAATAATCTCTTCTTTCGGGGAACACGATACGAAATGGGGGCCCTCGTTTAGCGTTTCCTTGAACAACAAGGAAGCTGTCAAGAAATTCATGGAAGAAATAGGCTTCAATTCCGAAGAAAAAAACTTCAAGGCAAACAAGGTCTTGGAGGCGCTCAAGAAAAGCTCTTGCACGAGCTTCAAAACCCCGTTCGGTAAGGAGGAGCTGCGGGCGTCGTCGCTTTCGGAACTGCCTGTAAAACTCCGAAAAACGATTCAAGGAAACGGTTTGCTGCGAAACGAGACCGCGGAAAAACTGGTTTACGCTGCCAAAGCAAATGGCGCAGACAACACAATCGTAAGCCAACTTGAAGCGTACCTAGAATCGCAAGTTTTTTTCCAAAGAGTGGTCGAAGCGCGGATAATCGCGTCGGACACCGAAACCGTTTTCGATTTGAGCGTTCCTGGTCCCGAAAACTTCGTCGCCAACGGCTTGTTGTCGCATAATTCCCGTTGGGCAACCCACGGGCTAGTCACGAATGAGAACGCGCACCCGCACGCGTGCTGCAAAGGAGAAATATTCGTGGTCCACAACGGAATAATCGAGAACTACGCGGAAATCCGCGCGGAACTCCAGCGCAAGGGACACGCGTTCGCGTCACAGACTGACACGGAAGTCATTCCGCACTTGATAGAGGAAGAACAAGCGAAAGGCGCGACACTCGAAAAAGCGGTTCTCGCCGCCGCGCGGCGCCTGCAAGGCGCTTTCGCGCTCGCGGTCGCGAGCAGCCGCGAACCGAACACGCTCATCGGCGTAAAAAAAGACAGTCCGCTCGTCGTCGGCTTGGGCGAACACAACGGGCGCGAAGAAGTTTTCGTCGCAAGCGACGTGCTCGCGTTCCTCAAGCACACGAAACGCGCCGTTTTCCTGAACGACGGGGAAGCCGTTGTCGCGAAACGCGACGCAGGCGCGGGGAGCGCCGGCGCTTGGCACGCGGAATTCAAGGACTTCAACGGTCGAACGCTTCAAAAACAGGTTTCGCTCGTAAAGTGGGACGCGGCGCAAGCCAGCCGCGGCGGTTACCCGCACTTCATGCTGAAAGAGATTTTCGAACAGCCGCGCGCCTTGCGCGACGCCGCGATGCAGGACGGGCAGGCGTTGCGCGAATTCGCCTCCGAATTAAAGCGCGCGGAACGCATCGTGTGCATCGCTTGCGGCACCGCCCGCCACGCCGCCGTCATAGGGCAGCACCTAGTTGCGCGGCTTACGGGCAAGCGGATGGAAGTCATTATCGCGAGCGAAGCGCCTTACTTCGCCGACTGGCTCGACGAAAAATGCGTGTTGCTTTGCGTGTCGCAAAGCGGCGAGACGGCGGACGTTTTGGAAGTCGTGCGGCAAGCGAAAGCGCGGGGCGAACGCGGTCCGCGAGTGCTAAGCATAGTGAACGCCGTCGGCAGCACTCTCGCACGCTTGAGCGACCGCGCGCTTTACATCAACTGCGGCCCGGAAATCGCGGTCGCTGCAACGAAATCGTTTTCGAACCAGCTAGCTCTTTTTTACCTGATAGCGTTTGCCATGGCTGGACGCGAGACTGAAGGCGCGCAACGCGTGCGCGAAGCGGCTGACCTCGTGGAGAAAACGATTGCGGAAAACGACGCGAAGACGAAGGTGCTTGCGGCCGAGCTGGCGAAGCGGGAAAGCGTTTACTTCATCGGACGCGGCGTGAATTTCCCCGTGGCTCTCGAAGGCGCGCTGAAACTCAAGGAGGTTTCGTACATTCACGCGGAAGGAATGCCTGCGGGCGAGTTAAAGCACGGCACGCTCGCGCTCGTGACGCAGGGAACTCCCGTCGTGCTTCTGAATCCGGGCGATTACACGCACGCGGACACTTTGAACAACGGCCGCGAGGCGAAGGCGCGGGGAGCGAAGCTAATAGGCGTGAGCGACGAGAAAAACGACGCGTACGACGACTTCGTGAGGCTGCCGAAAATGGACGGAAACGAGGACGCGGAATTGTTTTACCCTCTCCTCGAAGCGATTCCGCTGCAGCTCTTGGCTTACCACGCGAGCGTCGCGCGCGGGCTCGACCCCGACAAGCCGAGAAACCTCGCTAAAAGCGTCACCGTAAAATGAATACTGAAATGAATTTCGAATAGAGGCGGTTGTTTTGAACGATTACTTGATTTTAGCTGCAGGAAAAGGCGCGCGCTTGTGGCCCATAACGGCGGACATTCCGAAAACGATGATTCGCGTGCTCAAAAAACCGTTGCTCGAGTGGATTATCGAAGGCATTCTGCCGGACGCGCGGCGCATTGCAATCGTCGTCGGTTACAAGCGCGGAGTCGTCGAAAACTATTTCTCTACGAAGCCTTACGCGGACAAAATCGTTTTCGTGGAACAACGCGAGCAACGCGGCACGGGGCACGCCGTCCTCCAGGCGCGGGACGCGCTCGCAGACTCCGACTCGATAATAATCGGCAGCGGAGACCACTTTTTTCATCCGTCGTTCTACGAAGCCTTGCGCCGCGAAGCCGCGAAAGAAAAAAACAAGGTTTTTTTCACTGCGAAGCAAGTAGAAGACGTCCGCGACTTGGGCGTTTGGCGAACGGGCGCAAACGGAAAACCGCTTTCAATCGCGGAAAAACAAGGAGGCGGCGCAGGGCTCGCGAACTTGAATTGGGCTCGCGTGAAACGCGATTTCTTTGATTACCTCGCGCAGGTGCGCGAGTCGCCGCGCGGCGAAATCGAGTTGACCGACGCCTACGCGGAATACGCCGCACGCAACGACGCGTCGCTGTTGCGTTACGACGGTTACTGGAGCGGAATCGAGTTTTACTACCATTACCTCGACGCTAACGCTTTCGCCTTACGCGAATTAATGGCCGGCGGAATCGAAGGCGAAATCGAAGAAGGGGCGACGGTGAAAGGAAGAGTCTTCATCGGAAAAGGAAGCGTTGTGCGCGCGACGAGCCGCATCGAAGGGCCGGTTTTCGTGGGCGAAAACTGCGTCGTAGGGCCTCACGCGTTCCTGCGGCCGGGAACGACGGTGGAAGACCACTGCCACATCGGTTCCAGCGAAATCAAGAACAGCATTTTGATGAGCTACGCAAACGCGCCGCACTATACGTACGTAGGCGACTCCGTCGTGTGCGAAGACGTCAACCTCGGAGCCGGGACGACGACGGCGAACTTGCGTTTCGACGACGCGCCGATTCCGCTTTTCGATCCCAAGAGCGGGGGCAAAATCAGTTCGGGGCGGCGCAAGCTCGGTTGCGTAATCGGCGCGCAGACGCGCGTCGGAATCAACGCTTCAATCAACTGCGGAGTCGCCATCGGGCGCCGCTGCCGCGTGTATCCGCACACGCTCGTGAAAACGAATCTGCCTGACGAAAGCGTTTGCATGGGAAGCGAGTATTCCGGCGAGGAACGCGCCGCGGCGGAAAACAATCGTTCCGGAAAAGAAAAAAGAGAGTAGGAATCGAAAGGAAACGAAAAGAATCGAAAAAGAGAGTGATGATTTTGTTCAAGGGTTACGACGTACGCGGAGTCTACGGCGACGGCAAAGGCGAAGTCAACGAACGCAGGTTTTTCGCGCTCGGACGTGCCATGGCCCAGTTCGACTCGGAAATAGTCGTGGGAATGGATTACCGTTCGCACAGCGATACTCTCACAGCGGCGTTCGCGAGCGGATTCGCTTCAAACGCGGACGAAAACGGAAACGAAAGCGGCGCAACGAAAAACAAAATCGAAAACAAAGTCGTCTTCCTCGGCAGGGCGACGACTCCTTGCGTGGCGTTCTGCGCGAAACGATTCGGCGCGAGCGTTACGGCGTCCCACAACCCGCCGGAATACGCGGGTTTGAAACCGTTCCGCAACCGCCGTTGCTTTTACGGAGAGGATCTCGCGCAACTGCAATCGTATTACTCGCAGGAAGAGAATTCAGCGTCAAACGCGGCAATCGCGGCAGCCGCGAAAAAAGCGAGTAAGCTGAAGGAAGATGAGGACACGAAACGCGCTTACGTCGAATCGCTGCCGGAATTCGAGAACGGAGTCTACGACCTCGGCGGCGGAGCCGCTTGCGCTTTCGCGCCGCTGTTCCCGAAAACGATTTTCGCGGAACCCGACCCGTTGTTCTCCAAGCGCGCTCCCGAACCCAATGACGAGACGCTGGAAGCGCTGAAA
Source organism: Microcaldota archaeon (assembly GCA_964580705.1). Taxonomy (GTDB): domain Archaea; phylum Micrarchaeota; class Micrarchaeia; order Norongarragalinales; family Norongarragalinaceae; genus CAITNU01. The sequence continues at coordinate 12,636 of CAZOKY010000010.1, forward strand.
GCGGAAACGCTGAAGCGCCGCTGCATCGGCTTCGCTTTCGACGGCGACGCCGACCGCGTCGCAGCAGTTGATTCCGGAAAATTCATCGACTCGGGCGTTCTCGGCGCGTTTTACGCTTCGCGTTTCCTGAAACGCGGCGACGTTATCGCGTTGACTATCGACGTTTCCGGCGAAGTATGCGATTGGCTTGCGAACGAAGGTTTTCAAGTCGTTTTCTCGCCCGTAGGCGACATAAACGTGACGCGCAAAGCAGACGAAGCGCACGCGGCGTTCAGCATGGAGCGCTCGGGGCATTACGCTGTAACCAAGCACTTGCTTTACTCGGACGGTTTCTACCTGGCCGCCAGTCTTTCGTCAGCGAAGCCCGGGGAAATCGATTCTTTCGCGGCTCAATTCAAGAACGAGAGCGCGAGCGAAAAAATCGAGGCGCGAGTCAATTTCCGCGACCTGGAACGCTTGTTCCGCGACAAGAATCCGGCGCGCATCGAAACGCTGGACGGAGTCAAAGCGTGGTTCGACGACTACTGCGTGCTAGTTCGCGCGAGCCAAACTGAACCGCTCGTGCGCGTGACGGTTGAAGGAAAAACGCACGAAGCAGTCGTGAAAGGACTCGAGACGGCACGCAAGCTCGTCGGCAAGGCAAGCGCCAAACCCGCAGCGTGAATCTCCGAGTCTCGAAATTTCGAAATCTCGAAAACCGCGCGTTCTTTTGAAAGCGTTTATTAAACTCTGCTGGGTAAAACGAATCAGTAAAGGGATTGCAAGGCTGGAAAAAATGGCGAATAAAAGGCGGTTGCTTGTTTTAAGCGTCGACGTCGACAACGACTTCGGCGAAAAAGCGCGGGTGCGCGGGCCAATCGTCGGCAAGAAAGCGAACCTCGACGCGGCTAGCAAGCTCGCGCTAGCGGATCCGACCGACACGGACAGCAACACCGCGTTCGAAGCGATACGCGCTTACGACGAGTTGCGCGAGAAAAACGAGGTGGAAATCGCTACGATTACTGGAAACGCGCGGCTCGGATACGCCGCGGATTCCGAAATCGCGAAACAGCTCGAACGCCTGATAAACGAGTTCCACCCGGAAGCCTGCATTTTCGTGAGCGACGGCGCCAGCGACGAACGCGTCTTGCCGCTCGTCCAATCGCGCTTGAAAATCGACAGCGTGCGCACGCTGACTGTGAAGCAGACTAAAGAGCTGGAAAGCACTTACTTCGTGATTCTCGATAAACTCAAGGAACCGCATTTTGCGCGCATCGTCTTCGGAATCCCCGGCCTTGCGCTTCTCCTCTTCGCGTTGTCGGAATACATAGGCGTCCGTTACTTCATAGGCTTGCTCGGAGCGTACCTCTTAATCAAAGGATTGGGAATCGAGGAACGCATTTTGAAGCGGGCGGCGCGCGCCAGCTATTCCTCGTTCGAAAACATTTCGTTCGTCTTCTATTTCGCGGCGATTCCGCTCGTAATAGTGTCGCTTTGGATGGCGGGAACCCACGTGCTAGCCGTGCAGTACGCGGGCGAGGAAAGCATCGCGAAGCTAGCCGCGTGGTTCATCAAAGACATTTTACTGCTTTTGCCGATAGCGCTTCTCCTCGTAGTTGCGGGAAACGTTTTGCAGGCTTTGACGGAAAGCAAGAATTTCCTGTTGCCCAAGCAAGTGGTTTACGGCGGTTCGATATTCCTGTTCTGGCTCGTGTTCAACAACGCGGCGGACTGGATTCTCGGCTCGATTCCGTTCTCAGACTTTTTCTACTCGCTCATCCTCGGAGTGCTCGCGATGTTCCTCGTAGTTTACTTGTCGCGCGAATTCAAGAAAGGAATCGTTTCCCGCCTCAAACTCGAAGGAAAAGAAGCGTACACTGAAATCGGCGGGCTCATCGGGAAAGTAGTCGGAATCGACAGGAAAAAGGATTCGTTCATAGTGCAGACGACTGCGGGACAGAAAATCGACCTCGACTTCGACCACGTGGCGAACATCGGGGAAAAAATAATTATAAAATACTGAAGGGGCGTTGAAGGGTTTGGACAAAGAGTATATCGAGCTTTTAGCGGATTACGCGGCGCGGCAATCCCGGGAAAAACGCGAGCGCAAGCTCCGCGAGGTCAAACAACAAGAGACGGACGAAAAGAAAAGCGTGCGGCACGTTCACGTTCTCGCTTCCAGCGCGCGCCGAAGCGCCGCAGTGCACGAAGCGTACAAGCACGCTTTGCTTCTCGCGTTGAGCGGTAGGAGCGCGAGTTCGTTGGGCGCGGGCGACGCGTCAGCTGGAGAAAACTAGGAAAAGCAAAGGCTAAAAAACAGAAAATAAAAAGAAAAAATAAAAAAAAGCAAAAAAAATTAAAAAGAAAAATAAAAAAATTAAAGGGAAAACGTTCTAATTTTCAGTAACCGTGCTGCTGCTTTTCATCCGGATAGTAAAGCACGCCGAGAAACAGGAGAATCAACCCGAGAATCGCGTCTATCACAGCCGTCTGCAAGTAAATCGACTGGGTTTCGGCAAGCAACTGCTTCGACTCCGACAATTCAGTCATCGCGGGAACTTCCAAACCAGCCGCTTGGTACTGTTCTTCTATTGCCTTCGTGGACTGCTCGAGAGCCCAAACTTGCGCTTTCACTTGCGGCCCGCTGGCCCAGTACTGGTTCGCTTGCTGGACCGCTTGCGTCAGAACGAGAGCGCCGAACAACAGCAAAAACATGCTTACGGCTTTTATCTTCAACCAAACCACCTCTTATTCGAAAACAACTTTCAAAATTTATTATTAAAATTTTTTTTTAAACTTTAGCGGAAAACCCAGAACTTCTTTTTTTGCGTGACGCCGCGAGGCACGCGCTTGTCCTGCCTGAACGATTGCGCCCGCTTCACTTCCTCGCCGAGCTCGTAAAGCAAGCGCGTCAACGCTTCGTACAAATCCTTGCCCGTAACGCCCACGAACAATTCGCCGTTGTCGAGCCGCAGCGTGCCCTTCAATTCGAACAAGCGCTTTCCCGCTCCAGCCGCGCCGCTCGACTTCACGTGCACGCTTATCGAACGCACGGTAGGCAAATGCTTTTGGAATTTGTCGAGGGATTTGCCGCATTCCTCGAGTATGGATTCCTTGAAAATCGATTCTTCGCCTACGAGGCCGGAAACGGTCACGCGTTCCTGCTCGCGCACCCAAGGCACGACGCTTTTCGCTTTCGCGTAAAACTTTTTGAGGAAACGCTTGACCAAAACAAACACACCTTCCGAACGGGGATTACGCGGCAAAGCCTTAATAACTTAACGCAGCCGAACGCGGCAGCGCACGGCAACCGAACGCAACAGCACGCAACGACGCCTGCAATCTAGCACGACTCACGAAAACCACAACCACGGCAACGCGTTGACCACAAACAACGCGAGCGTGATGACGCCCACTGCAATCGAAGCGAGCGCGCCCTTCTTTTTGCCGAGAACCGCGCAAAACTCCTCGTAAAAAATGCGTTGCCCGTCCGTGATGAAAACCGGCAAGAGGTTGATTGCCGCGAGAATTAAGTTGAGCACGAACGTCCAATACAGAATCACGACGAGGAGCGACGCGAGCGCGAAAACGAACTCGGCTCCAGGCGCGGGAACGTTGCGAGCTGCGAAAGCGCGTTCCTGCGAGAAAACCGCCCCGATTACGCCGACGCCTGAACCGGCGTTGGAACTCGCGGAAGCATCGCTCGAACCCAAAACGAGTTTCTTTCCCCCCGCACTCGTTTCAAGCGTTATCAATTCTCCAGGCTTGCGCGAAGACAACGCGGCCTTCAACTCGCTGATGCTGGAAACAGTCGCTCCGTCAATCGAGTAAATCACTTCGCCGACGTTCAACACTCCTTGGGCGGGCGCGCCCGCCTTGACTTCCTTTACGGCCAACGCGGTCGGCGGAACGAAAACGCGTTCGCCGCTTTTAGTGCGCAATTCAATGCTTTCGCCGGCGCACGAAGCGCACGCCGCCGCGGAACTAATGAAAACCGAGTTCACGTCACTGGACGAACGCACCGCCACGCCGTTCACGAACGCTATCGTAGCGCCGTCGGGAAGCAGTTGCGGGTAACGCGAATCGCTGACCGCCACGCCCGCGATGAGGGATTGGGAGGCGAACGAAGCCGTTAACCACAACGCGAGAAAAACGAGGAAGAACAAAGCGTTGGAAGTGCTTCCCGCGACTAGGGCACGGCGTTTTTCGCGCAAACGCAGGCTCTTGAAAGCGTCCTCGTCCGGTTCGACGAAAGCGCCTATCGGCATCCAACCGAACAACAGCACGCCGGAACTCTTCAAGCGCAAGCGCGCGATTTCGAACATTACTCCGTGCGCGACTTCATGCACTACCATGATTATTGCGACTGCTACGATTGCTTCAATCGGAATCGTCACGCCCGGCACTACGGGAATCACGCCCGGCGGGGTTTGCGCGACCGTTAAAATCTTCCACGCGTGCTCTGCGAGAAAGTAGAAAGCGAAACCGAATAATCCGGAGGCGAGAGTCACCGCGAAAAGCAATAATCCGCTTCCTGCAGCGCCCGCTTGCGAAGAAAAGATGACGACTGAAAACGCCGCGGCCGCAACCGCTTGCCAAGCGAAGCTTTTCACGGAGCGCTTTTGCTTGCGGCGGCAGAACCAAGCGTAAGGCAAGCCGAATCCGATTGCAAGCCCCCAGTCCGCCAGCCACACGCACTGCGTTTCGAAGCGGCGCGCGATGCTCTTCATTAAAGCGAAGCCCGCTTTGCTTTTCAATAAAAGCAGTCCGTAGTACGACTCTACGCCAGTCAGCTTGTGGAACGCGACTCCCGCGAGAAACAAGTCGAGTAGGCACAAACCAGTTTTGACGGTGTCGTCGAACAAAGACAACGCCGCCGCGAAAAACAATGCGATGAACACGCACGCTACGAGGGCGAGCAAAACCTTGCCTGAAAAACCGAGTTTCTTGGCGGGCGCAGAATGCGCCAAGTGGGCGGAACGCGCGGAGTGCGAAGCCAGCCTTCGGCTGGTTTTATTGCCTTTGTTTTGAAGCTTTTGTTTAGCCAAAAATGAAAACCCACGCGCGGAACGCACGGAATGCACGGAATGCACGGAATGCACGGAACTGCGGCGAGCATGCGGTGAACGCGCCGACTAATCGCGGTGTTTTAATAACGACTCGGCTTAATAAAAACAACGGCATTAACTCAACGAAAAACTTGAATAAAAAAAGAAACCGATTAAAATGAATTTTTTGGAGCTCCTGCTATTCATAATCCCCGCGTACGTGGCGAACAGCGTTCCCGTAGTCTTCGGCGGCGGCGCAGCCATCGACGGCGGACGCTTGTTTTCGGACGGCAGGCACTGGTTCGGAGCGAGCAAGACCGTGCGCGGATTCCTCGCTGGCGTGGCGTTCGGCGCGCTAGCCGGAGTGGCGCTAGCGTTTCTCGCGAACGAACATTATTTTCCCGGTTTGAGCCACGGAAGCAAGATTTTCTTGGCGACTGGCCTTGCTCTCGGAGCGATGGCGGGCGACATCGCGGGAAGCTTCGTGAAACGCCGGCTCGCCATGCGCCCGGGAACGCAGTCGTGGCTTCTCGACCAGCTGCCGTTCTTCTTGGGGGCGATGGCTTTCGGAACGTTGTCGTGGAACGGTTTGCCGCAAGCGATCGGGTTCGACGGATTCGTTTTTCTCGCCGTTCTAACGGTGTTGCTTCACTCGTTCTTCAATTTTTTGGCTAACAAAGCGGGTTTGAAGAAAGTTCCTTGGTGAAAAAAATGGGTAAAAAATGGTTCGGCTTCGGATTTTCGCGGGAGCAAATCGATTTCCTCAAAAAATTCCCGCTCTTTTTCTTCATTCCGTATTTCGCGATTCGTTTGTTCGACTGGACTTTCCTGACTAGCGCAATCGCCGCGTTCGAATCGTCCGCGCTTGCCGCGTTGGGTTACGCTAACGAACGCTTCGGCTCGATTATTCTCGCGGCGAACGCAAGCGGGGGAAGCGAAGCGTTCGATTTAGTCGTCGACTGTTCGGGCGCGGTAATGATAATCATGTTTCTCGCGTTGTATTACGCTACGGGCGACTTCGCGGGCAAAAAAAACGGGAAAGGAAAAACCTTGAAAACGTCGAAGCCTCGTTCGCCTTGGATTTACTTGCCGCTTTTGTTCGTCTTCAATCTTGCGCGCATTCTCGTCACGCTTGCCGTCGGCTTGAGTTTCGGCGCGTTCGCGTTGCAGGCTACGCACTTCGTCTTGTGGTTCGTTGACTCCGCCGTCGTCGTCGCGTGTTGGGCTCACGCTAAACACATAAAATTCGGTTAAAGCGCGTTTTTCAACGCTTCAATGCCTCAAACGCTTCACACGCTTTCGACGCGCGGCGCTAGGTAATAGACGAGCTTCGCTTTTCCAATCGCGTACTCGAGCTTGACTGGAGCTTCGCTCTTCAGATGCAGTGCTACGCTCGTGTCCTCGGGGCAAGCGCGCGTCATGTCGTCGAGGTACTCGAACGGGAACATTGCGCGTGACTTGCCGGAAAGCTTCATGGACTCCAACTGTTCCTTCTTCGTCTCGATGCGTAATTCTCCGCTGTCGCCGTGCGCTTCAACCACGAATTCGCCGTCGTCCGCCTGCAGAATAACGTGACTGCTCAACAGGCCCGCGTCGTGCAACATGTTCTTGAACGCTCCGCCTTTGACTTGCAGAACCGCGTCGAAAACGATTTTTGGTTCGCGAGGAAGCGAAGCCGCGCTTTCGAGCAACGGAAGCTTGAAGTGGCGTTTGCTTTCGCCCTTGAATTCGAGCACGAGCCGCGACTCTTTCTCGTCGAGCTTTATGCTGAGCTTGTCTTGGGGACGCGAACGCGCGAGAATCTTGTTTAAATCGACTAGGTTTACGCATATCGTGCGTTTCGAGTCGCAATCGAGTTTCGCGAACGCGTCGCGCGGCAAGGAAAAGTCGACCATCGCGATTTGGCTCGGGTCCATGGTGCGAAGCGTCATTCCGTCGGCGCTGATTTCGAATGTTCCTTCGTCGACGAGGTTGACGATCGCGTCAACGCACGACTTGAAGTATTTCGCATCTTCGATTACTAACTCCATTTGTCCCACCTTTGTTTTGAACGCAAAAAAAAGAGTTTTACGCCGTTTTCCGTCGCTCATATTTGCAGTCAAACGATTAATATACCTTGTTGTTGCCGAACTCAAAACAAAATCGGTTTCAAAGCCAGATCAAAGCCAGTTCAAAGCAAAATCAAAGTCAATTCAAATTCAATTCAAACGCTTGAGCGTGTAATCGCAGCCTTGCGGGAACTCGAACTGCATGAACAACAAGAGCTTGAAGTAACCCACTAACGGGATGCGCGTGACGACGCGTCCTTTCACCGCGCTTTCGGGAACGACGCTGATGCCGAGTTGTTGGTCCGCGAACTGGTTGTTGTCGCCCTTCGTCAAGTAAAAAACTCCGTCAGGCGCCTTTAATTTCGCCAGAACGCGGTGTATGATGAGCCCGTATTCGGGCGGCTGCGCTTCGTAGACGATTACGTCGTTCGAGTTCGAAGCCTCAAAAACGATTCTGTCCACCGTAACGCCTGAAGTGCACGCCTCCAAACCAGCGTTCGAATCGTTTCCCGCGCCGCTTCCCGCGCCGCCCGACAACGGAACGCGAATGCAATCAACGAAAGAATAGTTCGCGAAAGACGCTTGCACGGAAACGGAACCGTTCGAGTAATCCAGAATAGTGGTGTAATGCAGGTAGTAACGCTTGCCTTGCTTTCGAGCGTCCAACGCAATCGATTGCGTAGCGGCGTTTCCGAGAGGGAACGACACGTTCGCTTCGAAGGCGTTGACGCCGCCGCCTTGCAAAACGATGAAGTCGCCCCTCTGCAGAACGGGAAGCATGCTGCACGAAGTTACGACGTTGAGCGGCGAAGACGTCTGGAGCGCGAAACTCAAGCCGAACCAGGCAACTAGCGCTACGGCGAGCGTTACTCCGATTTCAATTGCCAGCTTTTTGTAGTCGCGCCCGGAATCCGTTTTCTCGGTTTTCTCGGTTTTTTCTTTGCGTTCGCTTTCGGACTCGCTTGAACCGCTTAAAAACAAGTCCGCCGCGATTGCGGCTACGAGCAAGACGAACGCGACGACGCCGAAAATCGAGGACTGAAACGAAACGTACGCCGCCAAGCTCGCGAGGCACAACACGCCGAGAACAAGCGAGGCGGGGATTTTGAAGCCAGTAATTTCCAAACGCATTTCCAGCCAAGCCCCAAAAAGTTATTCCAAAGATTGCTTTTGATTTGCTTTTTCAAGCGAAGGTTTCAAACGAAGGTTTCAAGCGACGTCAAGCAACCGCTTTCTCGAATTCCTTAGCCTGCTTTTTCGCCGCGGACAGCGCCGCCAACAAGCTTTTTTTCGCGTCGTCGCCTTTCACGCGCAAAACGGGATTACCCGACAAAGGATGGTCGTAATCGGTCGAAGCGAAGGATACGTCCTTGTCCTGCAAAAGCAATGCTACTATCCAGTTCGCGAAACCCAAATCCATTCCGTCGAGCGATACGACGCACTCGTTTTTCTTCGAAACCAAAATCTTCATTTCAACAACGACCTCCGCAAAACGACGAAAACAAAAATAAAAAAACAAAAAACAAAAAAACAAAAATTACGCCTTTAACGCTAGTTAGCCAGCCGGGTAATAACTGCCGATGTTTCTCGGCTTGCCGCGCGGACCACGCGAATCCCGCCTTCCGCCGCCTCCGCTATTTCCGCGGTCGCGCCCTCCGCCACCGCGGAATCCGTCGCGCCTCGGCGGACCCCTGCGGTCGCCACCGCGCTCGCCGCCTCCGCGGAATCCGTCGCGCCTCGGCGGCCCTCTGCGATCGCCGCCTCCGCGTTCGCCGCGGTCGCGCCCTCCGCCACCGAATCCTCCGCGAGGCGGACCCCTACGATCGCCTCCACCGCGGCTGTCGCGGCCGCCGAAGCGGTCGCGTTCGCTTTGAGCGGGCGGTTCAACGAAAAGCGTTGGTTGAGTGCCTGGTGCGGGCGTCTTCCTGTCTTCGCCTGCGCCGCACGACTTGCAGTAAAAACCTTTCGGAGTCAAAATCATTTCCTTCCTGCACGTAGAACAGAAGGCGCGAAAGACGCCTAAATCGTTTTCGATTACCGTCAAATAAATTCCTAGCGGCGTGACTTCCTTTATTCGCGCGACGAGGATGTCGCCGATTCCTATGCTGTCGCGGAAGCTTTCAAGGTAAGCGCGGCGTATTTCGGAAATGCGTAAAAACGCCGAGTCGCTTTGCGGAGCAATGTTCGGCGCGATCGGCTTCATGCGCGTCAACGCGACCGTGTCGTACAAGTCGTCGACTCTCGCGTAAACGAGGTCGCCTGCCTTCAACGGGCGCTTCACGCGTTGGGACGCTACCGCAATGCTTCGTTTTCCAACGTCGCGTTTTTCGCAGCCGAGCACGCTGGAAAATACTTTTCCTTCCTTGTCTTCGAACGCGTTCGCGCTTCCGCTCGCGGGAAAGAATTCTTCACTGTAACACAAAAAGTCGCCTGGCGCGACTACGCCGACTACGCCTGGTTTTGAATCCAAAATTATTACCCACCTTTGTTGAATTTAACTTAAAATTTTACTTAAAATTGAACGGAAACGCTGAAAGCAAAAACGCGTTAAAACGCGCGACAGAAACGAAACGCGAGTGAACCCCCGAAAGCCGGCGTAAAACCGCGAAGACGAAGACGAACGTGGAACAAAAAAATGCGGTTAAAGCCGACGCGGGTTCGTTTTCCTCGCGCAAGGCTTGCAAGCCCTTCATCAAGTCGCCGTTCAACCCGACGGGCTTTTTTCAGCGTTCGATTCAACGCTTGAGGCACAATAAATGCGCGCAACCTTTTAAATACCTTATTATAACGCTTCAAACATAATCCAAAAAAGACTGAAGGAAAAAACGGAGAACAAACGAAAAATACTCGAAAAAACCGTCAATAAAGCGAAGTGACGCCCGGAAAATGGTTTTGGAAACGATTATTTCGCCGCGTTACGCCCGCGAAAACAGTTGGAGCATCGCCGCCTTAGGCGCCGTCTTCGTCTCGCTCGCCGTCGGCATAGTCCACTGGTTCGGGTTGAGCTCGCAATCCAGCTTGCTCATGATGGTTTTTGTTATCATCCCGTCTATTCCGTTCCTCGTTGATTTAATACAATTCCAGGAAGCGGAGACGACGCGAACAGCAGGCAAGTTTTTCGGGAGCCGAACTCTCGCGCGCCACGCGCCCATGATAGCCGTAATGTTCTCGTTCTTCATCGGACTCACGGCGGCGTTCACGTTCTGGTACGCCGTTTTGCCTGAATCAACGTCTTCGTTGTTGTTCAACACTCAAGTCGACGAACTCGCCGCGGTGCGCGGCTCGTTTTCGGGTATGGCGGTTGAAACGATTGAAACGATTGAAACGAAGATGCTTCTCGCGTTCGAAACCATTTTTCTGCACAACTTGGAAGTCCTCCTCCTCATTTTAGCTTTCTCGATGTTGTACGGAGCGGGAGCGATTTACGTGTTGATTTGGAACGCGAGCGTGATTGGCGTCTTTCTAGGCAACATCGCTAAAAGCGGGCAGATTGGAATGGGTATCGCGGGAATCGTTCCGCACGGAGTATTCGAACTCTTAGCGTACACCACTGCAGCGCTCGCCGGAGGGATTCTTAGCCGCGTAATCGTGTTGCGGCGCCTTAGGGTAATCGAGGAGCATCAAACTGTTTACGACGTGGCGAAGCTGGCGGGTTGGGCCATCGTTTTTCTCGCGCTCGGCGCTTTCATTGAAAGCACGGGAGTAATAAAGTAAAAACAGAAGCTGAACAGCGCGGCTAAGTCGGCTTGCGCGTTCGAGGCTTGAACCTGCCCGATTTTTCCCCGCGTCTGGCAGCCAAGTAGTCTTCTCGTATCCAATCCGATTCTTTGATGAATTCAGTAATCTCTGGACGCCCAGCGCTGACTGCGCTGCGGGGGATGAAAATGTGATCTAAATCACCCATAACCAAATTGCCGATTTTCGTTCGCGGCCGATAGCGAACGAAGAACGCTTTTTCGAAGGCTGTTTCGAGCGATATTTCAGCGTGCTTGTCCGCGACAATCAAACCGGCGTCGTGCAAAGCAGTCAAATCGGAAACGAATGCGGCGAACTTTTTTTTGAGTTTGGCTCCATTCTTTAGTTTGCTGAAATCGAAGCCGTTCGCTTCTTCCACCTCGTGTCCGACGCTCAAATCCTCAGTTAACATGGCCGGGAACTCAGGTTCCCATTCGCCTACCATGTGGTGAAACGCAACGGGGAACCCGTGGGAACGCAAGAAAGAAGCTAACCTTTCAGCACGAATGTAAAAAGTATCTTCGTCCGCTGTTTTTACTCTGCCGGGGTGCCGGCCGTCTT
>CAZOKY010000011.1:0-23849 GCA_964580705.1 Microcaldota archaeon
AAGACGTCGTCAGTTGGGCGACGTACTTCTGGTGGATTTGGTTGTTCCTAGTCGGGTGGTGGTGGTACAACTGGGCGCGGGAACATTTAGCGTTCTCGCCGCTTTTCGCCCTCGTGGTCGGCGCGATTCTTGTTTATTACCTCGTAATCGAACACCCGCTCATCGGCAGCGCGGGAATGGTATTCTGGGTGGTAATGACGAGCGGAGTCATTTGGCTGCTGCCTTTCGTAATGCCTTTCCTGACTTTCTGGAAGAAGCCGCCGCAAATGAACGAAATGTGAATTCAAGGAATGTGAAAAAATAAGAGAATAAAAAAATAAAAAAAGGAAAAAGTTTGCGTAAAAAAAAGGTGAATCGTTGAATGGCTAAAATCAAGATGTTGACGGCGTACTACCTGTTAGCGCACAAGCGCAGGCAAGAGTGGGCGAATTGGAAGTGGCGAATTTTTGCCATACTCCTAGTCCTCGTCGTATTGTTTTACGTGAACGACTACCTGCAAAACAATTACTATGCTACCGTCTCGTTCATCAAGCCGAACGGGGAAACGGCGGCGTTCGTTCTCGCGGACAAACTGTTTTACTGGTTCGCGACGGGATTGCTGCTCGGAATGATTTCACTCGCAATAATCTACGAAGGCGAGTTCGTGCTCGCCTTGATTAAGCTCGCGCGCGGCATCGAAGGGCAGTTCGAGGACAACGTGCGCGCCGTCGGGAAAGGTATTTTCGATGCGGAACGCCTCGTGGAACGCGAGGTCGAGCGGGACGCGCGAGCGGGAATCGACTTGATTACTCCCGAGTGGTCGAAGAAAATCCAGGCGAAACTCGCTAACGCCAAAAAGCGGGGCGAGGCAGTGAAACGCAAAACCGCTCGAAGACGACGTTAAACGATTCAAAACGCAAAACGACGCGGGGAACCGACGCTGGGAACGCGAGGCAAAAGGGTTTAAAACGAGTTCGGGCGTTATTACTGCATGGACATCGCGCCGCTCTTAACAGCTTCGAACTTACTGGGGTCGCTTTCGCCGGTCATGCTTGACGGGTTCATGGACGCGTTCGACCTCGTAGTACTCATCATCGTATTCCTCATGCTTTACCGCTTGTTTTACCCGGATATGGTGCAGAACAAGGCGGTTGCGCTCGTCATCGTCATCATCATAACGTTCATCGTCGTCATCCCGTACGCGTGGTTCCGCTACCTGCTTTTCGTCGTCTTGTTCATGTACGCGGTTTTCTGGACGTTCAAACCCTACCGCTGGTAATCGACGCAATCGCCGTAAAAAACTCGTAAAAAACAGTTTGTCAGCCGCTAGTCCAACGACGTCAAAAGCTTGCGGAAAACTAAAGTCCCGTCTTTTTCCACATAGAATTGCGCTCCGACAACAAAAGGAGCTATCAAACGCACGATTTCTTGCTTTCGCTCAACTGGAATTTCGGGGTTCAAAAACTTTTTCTGCTTCGCAAGCTCGCGCATTCTAATGCTCGCGGGCGCGATGCCGCCGCGCAAAGCGCGTTTAACCGCTTTAATGAGTTCAGGGTGTTGAGCTTTGCGCCGCAATCGCAAGTAACCAGCGTTCACGAACTTGTACGCATAAACGCCGTCACGATAAATATCATTGTGAGGGGAAAAAAGTGCGTTCTCTAGTCGTCTAACGCCCGAATCTTTCGTGATTTTGATTTCGATTGGTTCACGCCTAGGCTGAGTGGCAGTGATTTGTTCTACCCTAGCTGATTTGCCACCGCCTAATTTTATTTCAGTCACTGGTTCGGAATCCAAGAGTTTTTCGCGGTACAACTGAAAGAGTTTCGCTTCGCGTCCAGACAAAACGTGGTTTACGGGTTGAAAAGTCTTCCGAAAAAAACCGAAGCCTTCAACCTTCTCGGACTTGAATTCATACCCGTGTTGTTTTGCGAACGGCCGCCATTTCCGCCCAATCATCGGCGTAGAAAGCAGCGAATGCGTAACGGGCAAGCCAGCGTCGAAAGCCAAGCGCTCGAAAACGCGCCGGTGAATCCTGAAAAACTCTTCGGCAAACCGTTCTCGCTCGCGAAGCGGCAAGGAATCAAAAAGGTACGGTGTGGACGATGCCCGAATTTCGTTCGCGGTTCCGAAAACTACTTCCAAGTTTGGAACCCTAAAATTCGCCGAAAACGCTTTCCTGCGGGAAGGAAAAAAACTGAAATCGTAAGAACCTAAACTAGGCTTCCAGTGAATGCTTGGCGAAAAAGGCAACGCCGTCAATGCGGGTTTGGGTCTAGTTGGCACTTTCAAAACGCTTTTTCACCAGATTAATTCTGAACCGCGAAACTTATAAGCTTTAAACTGTGGGTTCACCACGAACCGTAAATCTTTTCACCGCACTTCGGGCACTTTCCCTCGCGCGTTTTGGCGTTCACGACGAGCTTGTTTTCAACGAGTCCGAAGCCGCTGCGCTTGACGACGACGTTCCCGCATTTCGGGCACGACGTGTCCCCGCCGCCTTCAAGCGCCGTGTTACCGAGGTAAACGAAACGCATTCCTTCCTCGCGAGCAATTTTTCTTGCGGATAACAGCGTTTCGTCGCTCGTCGCGCCCACGTCGTCCTTCCGGTAATGCGGAAAAAATTTCAGGAAGTGAAGCGGCACGTCTTTGCTGACGCCGGCCAAGAGTTTCACCGTCTTGCGAACGCTCGCTTCGTCATCATTAAGTCCGGGCACGAGCAGGTTGATAACCTCGCAATGAATCCCAGCCTCGAAAACGCGTTTGATATTTTCAACTATGACTTTGTAGCCCGCCTTCGCGCCGCAGTAATCCGCGTAAAGCGCGTCGTCAGCGAACTTCAAATCAATCCGAATCGCCTCGAGAAGCTTTTCCTTTTTCACCAAATCCAACATTTGCGGGGAAAAATAACCGTTCGACACGAAAACGTGGTAATGCTTCGCGTCAAGCTTGCGCGTTTCCTTGACGCAGTCGCGCGCGTACTCGAAGAAAATAGTTGGCTCGCTGTACGTGTAAGCAACGCCAGCGCAATCGTTTTCCAAGCAAAGCGCCGCCACTCTTTCGGGTCCCGTCGTGGTGACTGAATCAAAAACGTGCTTTGGATCTTTGGAGTTTCGCGGGAGTTGCGACAAATCCCAGTTTTGGCACCCGCGGCAACGAAAATTACATCCAGGCGTGCCGAACGAAAGCACCGGCGTCCCCGGCCTGAAGTGATAGAAAGGTTTTTTTTCTATGGGGTCGACTGCGAAACCGTTGCTCTTCCCGTAACTCAAAGAGTAAAGCTTGCCTCCCTCGTTTAATCTGACGGCGCAAAAACCCGTTTTTCCGTCATCAATCAAGCAATAGTGGTTGCAAAGCTTGCACTGCACTTTCTTGCCGGACAGTTTTTCGTAAAGCAACGCTTCCTTCAATTCGCCCAAATTCGTCACCAACAAAGTTTTGATGTCGAACGCATTTAAAAACCAGTTCAACGTAATGACGAAAGAAGACGAAAACGATTCAAAAAGGCGATTGTTTCATGGACGTAGCGTGCCCGCAATGCGGAAACCCGAATTTAGACGTCGACGCGCAGAATAACGTCGTCTACTGCAAGAAATGCGGTTTCGCAGTTCAAGTCGACCCTGCCACGGGAAACGTCACGCCGTTAACGCAAGGCGGCGGCGCGCCCGCAGGCGCCACGATGGGCGGCGGCATGGCGATGGGCGGAAGCGCGGGCGGCGCGCCTGCCGCGTACGCCGGCGGCAAAACGTTCTTCGGCTTGGAACCGTTCACGTTCGCTTGCCTCGGCGCCGGAGTCGTGCTCTTGCTTTCGATTATTTACGGTTTGGATTTGACGTTGACTGCGGCGGGAATAATCTTGTTTCTCTTGTTCTACGTCTGGGCGAAGTTAAGCCGTTGAAAAACGAACCGTTAATCGCCGAACTCGTTTTCGTCGCTCGCGCAAGGTTTTTATTGCCTACCGCGCTTGCTCTTCCACGTTGCTTTTTTCCGCGTTGTTTTCGAGGTGGGAAAAAATGGGTATTGAACAACTCAAAGTCAAGATTGCCGGCGAAATAGCGATGTCGCAAGACCCCGGCGCTTCAATGAAAAAGTGGCGCGAAGTATTCGGCATAAACCAAGGCGAACTAGCGGAATATCTCAAAATCTCGAGCAGCACGATAAGCGATTACGAAGGCAACCGCCGCAAGAGCCCTGGAATCGCCGTCATCAAGCGTTTCGTCGACTCCTTATTCGAACTCGACCTCAAGAAAGGCGGGGAACTCGTGAAACGCTTTCAAGAGGCGTCGCCCGACGAAAAGTTTTTCGAGGCAATCGATTTCCCGAAAAGCATTGACGGAAAAGCGTTCGCTGCGGCGATCGACGCGAAAGCGTTGACTGGCGGGCGAAAGCTGGAAGACGTCCAGTTGTTCGGTTGCACGATTCTAGACTCCCTAAAGGTTATTCTCGAGTTGCCGTACGAGTCGTTCGTCAAAATTTACTCCACAACGAATCAGCGCGCGTTGTTGTTCACGAAGACTAGCACGGGCCGCAGCCCCATGGTTGCGATTCGCATTGCGCCAATCAAGCCCGCTCTCGTCGTGCTTCACGAGTTGACGGCTGACAAGGTGGACAAGCTTGCTGTGCGCATCGCGGAAAACGAAGGCATTCCGTTGCTCGTAACGCAGTTGAAGCTCGAGGACGTCGTCAAGAAAGTCGAAGCATTGAAGTGAAAAACGGACTGATTTTAAGGGAATTATAGCTTCGGTTTAGATACGTTTTTCAACAAACCGATTCAATAATACTCTTATGCCGGCAATCCGAAGCGCTCGCCAAGAACTGGAACGAGAAGCATCTATTCTTGAAGCGGTTAAAGCGAGAAAACCCGGACTTCTTTTTGCG
Organism: Microcaldota archaeon; assembly: GCA_964580705.1. GTDB lineage: Archaea > Micrarchaeota > Micrarchaeia > Norongarragalinales > Norongarragalinaceae > CAITNU01. The sequence goes on from CAZOKY010000011.1 coordinate 4,855, forward strand.
GAGCAACCGCGAGAATTCCACGACAAACTGTCTACTGCGGCGAGTTTAAACGTCGACTACATTCAGGGGCGAGCAAGGAAAAAGATGCCTAAACTTCCGGATCACGTGAGGCTAGGCGCGGCTGAAACCGCATTCAAAAACGCTGTCTTTGGAGCGTCAATGGAACACGGCATGCTTACTTTTGAAAAATTTTTTTCAGCCAGCTTGAACTGGCAGAACTTGGGTTGGCTGCGCAAGCTCAGCAAAACAAAAACGGTTTCGCTTGACGAAGAAACGGAAGGGAAGCAGTCGCTTTCGGAAGTCTTGGGGGAGGAAGATGCGATTAAAGCTCAACGCGAATTAGCTTATTCCGTACAACGTATTTTTCAAAGAGTAGCGGGAGTTCGCGGATTCGGTGACAGGCACGCCGAACTAATAACTCGACGCTTGTTTTTCGGGGAAAAACAAGCAGCGCAAGCGCAACGGCTCGGGGTCAGTTCTACAGACGTAAGCTCGCTGGTAACCCGGACCAGACGTAAATTCGAACGAAAATTAAGTGAAGTGAAAGGAAAACTTGACGGCAACGTTTTTTACAGCGAACTTTTCGAGTCAATTCCTTTCAAGAGCGAGGAGCAAGAACGGGTTTTTGAAGAAGTGCTTCGCTCTGGCGGCGAGGACGCTGCTTACTTGGCGCTTGTCGGCTCCAAGTTTTTCGGCGGAAGCAGAGAAAAACTTCTTTCCAGCACCCAAAATATTTTGCTTTCCCGCAGATCGGCGGTAAGAACTTACAACTCCGCAGTTGAAAGGTTTCCGTTGTTGGGAGAAAAAATTGAGGAAGCGCGAAAGCCTCCGGGTAAAAGGGAAAAACGAAAGTGGTTCGATCAGAAGATTTACAAGCGCCATTTGGAAACCGCTAGACAATTACAAGCGCGTTTACAACTTAAACGACCGCTGAGGTACGGAGAATTAGTGAAGGCGGGCCATGAGGCTACTTACGGTTATTTTAAAGATTTGAAAACAGGACAGCTACTGCCTCCCGAGGCAAGCAATCTCGTCGTAATAGGAAGTGTACCGACAAGAATTCCTGACGAAGAATTAAGACGCAGGGTATTAGCCAAAGCCGCCGCGGGTCCAATCGGAATCAAAGAAACCGGGTTTCACAAACTGCTTTATGTTCGGCCAGCACTGTTAGCTAGCTTGATAGCGGAAGAAGTGATTAAACCGCGTTACGACACCAGATCGCGAGTGCTTGAAGCCATTGCTTTTGCAAGGAACTTAGAAGCGGAATTAGACAGAACTCCCGTTTACAACGATTTTAGAGCAAAACCAGGCGGCATTTCTAGGTATAACCTGCTTTGGCGAGTGAAAAACGGGCGTACGAAGCTCGCATTCGATTATGTAAATCTAGTTAACCGCCACGTAAATTTTCCAGGAACTGGACCAAAGCCATCGAAAGTGGCTCCGCTTGCAAACTCTGCCGTTATCGAACAAAAATTGAGTGAAATACGCGCGGCACTCTCTAAAAGTTTCTAGTAAAACTATTTGTTCAACAGCCGCATGGCGCGCGTCAACTGCATCGTGTAACCCCACTCGTTATCGTACCACGATAAGGTTTTCACGAGCGAGCCGTTCGCCATCGTGCTCGCGGAATCGAAAATGCTCGGAAACGGGTTACCCACGATGTCGATTGACACTATCGGAGCCTCACTGTACTGCAAAACGCCTTTCAACGCGCCGTTGGCGGCAGTCTTCATTGCGGCGTTGACTTCCTCCTTAGTCGGCGTCTTCTCGCAATCCACGACTAAATCGGTGAGCGAGCCGTCTGGAGTCGGCACGCGCACCGCGAGCCCGTCAAGCTTTCCTTTCAACGCGGGAATCACCAAACCGATTGCTTTAGCTGCACCCGTAGTAGTCGGAATCATCGACAACGCGGCGGCGCGGGCGCGGCGCAAATCCTTGTGCGGAAAATCGAGGAGTTGCTGGTCGTTCGTGTAAGCGTGAATCGTCGTCATGAAACCGCGCTTGATGCCGAACGAATCATTCAAGACTTTCACTACAGGCGCGAGGCAGTTCGTGGTGCAGGAAGCCATTGAAACGATTTTGTGTTCTGGTTTGAGGACCTCAGAGTTGACGCCGGGAACAATCGTCGCGTCGACATCTCCTTTCCCGGGCGCGCTGATCAACACTTTCTTCGCGCCCGCCGCGATATGCTTGGCAGCGCCGTCCTTGTCCGTAAAGTGCCCCGTGCACTCGAGAACGAAGTCAACGCCGCTTTTAGCCCACGGCAACAACGCCGGATCCTTCTCGGCGTACAACGGAATCTCGCGCCCCGCCACGACAAGCGATTTTTCCTTCGAGCCGACGTCCGCATTGAATATTCCGTGCACGGAATCATATTTCAGCAGATACGCGAGCGTTTTCGCGTCAGTCAAATCGTTGATTGCCACGATTTCGAAATCCTTCAAAAACGCCTTGTCCGCGAACGCCGCGCGCACGAAACATCTGCCGATGCGCCCGAAACCGTTTACCGCTATCTTCCTAGCCATTTCCAAACCACCTTTTTTTCTGCAAAATTTACAAATCTACAAAATCAAGAAAACGTCAAGAGGCATTTACGCGTTTGAAATTTTAAATCCTCTCTTTACCCTCCGCCGAACAAACCCAAGCTATTCCCAAGCAAAGCGAAATCAATCTGCAAACTGATGAAAACCACGTAAAGCAGTATGAGCGCGAGTCCTTGGCTCTTCGTGAGCTCCTTGCGCGTGGAAGCGAAGAAGTAGACGAGCAAGAACGAAATCGCCATGAAAGCGTAACCGACTGCAGCCTGCATGAACGGAAACGAGTTTGAGGAAGAAAACGCTCCGAACAACGCGGCAATTCCCAAGACGAGCGACAACTCGACGACGAACGAACCGATCAAGTCGCCCCAAATGAATTCCTCTTCCTTCGCGCGCAAAGCGCTCAAATCCATGGCGAGTTCGGGCAACGCGGCTCCGAAAGCGATTACCGTGATTCCGATGAAAAACGGCGGCACGCCGAACGATGAACTCAAAGAAATCGCCTTGTCTACGACGAATTTCGACGCGATTAAAAGCAAGCCGATGAAGACGACGAGCTTGCTCGCTTGAACGAACGCGGCGTGCTTCTTGTAGTACGCGAGGTGCGGAGCCGCTTCGCCGAGCGTCAACTCGGTTTGGACGCTGCGCGTCCTGAAGAAGTGCATGTGCTCTTGTTCCGCTACGGTGTAGATGTACATGAAGTAAACGATTATGAGTATCGCGCCTTCGTACCACACGAGCCTGCCGTCCAAGAGAAAAAAGAACGGGATAATGATGACGAAGAAAAGCCAGCCGAAGTTTTCGAGAATCGATTTCTCGCGGACGTGAATCCCGCCTTTCAAGAACGTAACAAGTCCGAGTAGCAGCGTCAGCAAAAGGATGTTAGCGCCGATGACTGTTCCGACTACGAGGGAAAGCATTCCTTGCGAGGCGCCGAAAACCGCGACGAACAAGTCCGGCACGCTCGTGCCCAAGCCCATTACGACGAAAGCGAGAACGAACTTTGGGAGGCGCGCGTGAATGCTTAACGAGTTCAGCGTGCGCACCAAGTGCGTTCCGACGTACGCGATTATGACTAAGCCTAGCACTATGAGGGTAATGTCTCCGAATACGCCGCTGCCGTCCATGAACCGCATTTACGCCGCAAACTCTTTTAATTCATGCGCTTTAACCGCTCGCGGCAGAAAACAACGGGAAGGAGGCGAAAAAGCCGAAATGAAGTTCCGCAAGGAAAAAAACTGTTTCATAGTCAAGCTCGAACCCGGAGACGAAGCCATCGCGAGCCTGAAAAAGTTTTGCGGCGACCACGCAATAAAAGGCGGTTTCGTCTGCGGAATAGGCGGAGCGAGCGAGTGCGTCCTCGGGGCTTTCGACGGAAAAACGAAGCGTTACGAAGAGAAAACGTTCAAAGGGAATTTCATTGAAATCCTCAGTTTGGCGGGCGACGTAACGGAAACGGGGCCGCATTTGCACGCGGTAATCGGCGGGCACGACTTCGCTTGCAACGGAGGACACGTCATCTCGATGACTGTGGGCGTTACCGCGGAAATCTTTCTCTTTCCTTGCGAAGCGATTCCACGCGAGCTCGACGAACGCTTCAACCTCAAACTAATGAAGCTTTAAAAAAGCGAGAGCTCCAAATAATAGCCGCTGCCCTGGTAGCTCAGCCTTGATTCACGCGCAACGTTTTAAGTGACGCGGGAGTCTCTGAACGGTAGAGCGTCCGACTGTTAATCGGAAGATCGTAGGTTCGAATCCTGCCCAGGGCGCTTCATTTTTTTCCTCTTCTTTTTTCGTTTCCTTTCTTTCAAGCGCCGAGCACGAGCGCAATCCAGCCTACGAGCGCAAGCCCCTCCAGCGGACCAAGCCACTTGCTCAAAAAAACCGAGTAAGCGAAGAACGCGATTACTATTACCGGCATGAACGCGATTGCCCCCCCGCCCAACGAAGAACCCAACGCGAACACCAACGCCATCGGAACGTAGTAAAGCAGCCCGAGCCACCCGATGAGCGGCTTGTCCGCGTAACCCCCGCCGCCAGCGTAAACCATGACGCTCACGAGCACGAACGCGAGAACGATGAGCGAGTACGAGTCGCCGAGCGAATTGAAGAAACCCATTTTTTGCTTCACCCACTAATAACGCTCAACCCAACGATTTTAAATTAAGTGGTGTCGTTTCAACACCACATTTATTAAAAAGGGCGGCGTAAAACGTTCGTGGCTGGAAAAACGACTGGAAACACGACGGGAATCGACTTGTCTTTCCTTAAGCGTATAGGGCTCAGCGACGGCCCCGTCGCAGTTTACAAGGCGATGCTCGACGAAGGCGACGCCAGCGTTCAACGCTTGCACGAAATCACGGGCTTCGAGCGCCGCAACGTTTACGACATGATTACACGGCTCGCGGAACGCGGGCTCGTCACGCACTTCATCGACGGAAAAGTAAAACGCTACCGCCTCGCTAATCCGGAGCGCGCGCTGGGCGCTCTCGACGAGAAAATCGCCGAGTTGCAAGCAGTCAAGGAGGAAGCGGTGCAAGCGATTCCGGAAATCAAGAAGGCGATGGCAATCGGAAAAATCGACGTTTACGCGGAAATCTACCGCGGACGCAACGCAATCAAAACGATTTTCGAAGACTTGCTCGAATGCAAAGACAAGCACAACTACATTATCGGCGGCAACAAGGGAGTCGCGCGTTTTCTTCCGCCTTCGTTCTGGCCTTTGTTCAACCGCAAGCGCGTGCGAAAACGCGTTTGGTGGCACGACTTGATTCAGGAAGGAGCGGCTTTCGAGGAATACGAGAAAATGACGCGCGAACAACGAGCGCGAGAATATTACGAGTACCGCTTTTTGCCCCCTCAGTTTCAAAGCCCTAACGCGATATTCATTTACGGCGCGCGAGTAGCGAACGTCGTTTGGAGCAGCGAGCCTACCGCGTTCGTGATTAACGACGAAGCAATAGCGGCGAATTACTTGGATTACTTCAAGCTGTTGTGGGAGCAAGCGGCCGAACCGCTTTGAATCGAAGCCGCGCGTTGCGCGCCTTCATTCGACTGCTTCGTCCGCCGCAGTGCTCATCGCCAGCGTTTTTTCGAGAATCTTGCGTACTTTAGTCGGTTCGTAAGCGAGCTTGATGAGCGTCGTGTGCCCGCGAATGCCTTTCCCGCTGTCCACGGTATTGACGAGCCCCAGGTTCTCGAGGTCGTGGAGATATTCCCGATACCACCTGCTCGTGCGCGGTTCCCTGCCGAATTTCTTGGCGGCGCGCGTGTAACGCTCGTAAATCTCGCCGCTGAAGTAAAGGCGTTCTCCGCCGTCGTCGATCAACTTCTTGTAACTCACGTCTTCCGCAATGCTCGCGATGGCATAGAGAAGAAGTTGTTGGTGAACGGGCAGCGTATTCATTACTTCGAACGCTTTGTCCTCGTCAGCCGCCTTGCGCGATGCCTCGACTTCCTTGTCCGTAACGCGCCCCGCCTTCCGCGTTTCCGCGAGCTCTCCCGCGCGCAAGAGCAGCGACAAGGCGTAGCGCGCGTCGCCGTTTTCGCTCGCGGCGATGGCGGCGGCGAGATTGAGCGCGCTGTCTTCGATCGCGTTTTGCTTGAAAGAGATTTTCGCGCGTTGCTTGAGGATTTCCTGGAGTTGTTGCGCGTTGTAAGATTGGAAAACGAGTTCTTGTTCGCATAACGAGGATTTGCTGCGGGCTTCCAGCCGTTGTTTGAACCCGACTTTGTTGCTGATGCCGATGACGCTGAGGCCCCCGCGTTTCAAGTCGTCGTTGACGCGAGTGAGCGTGTAAACGAGGTTGTCGAGGTCGCGCACCATGTCGACTTCGTCGAGCGCGAGCACTACTTGCCTTCCGTACTCCGATTGTTTTCCCCCGCTTTCGACGGTTCCGCGCCCTCCGCCTTCTTGGCCGCCTTCAATCCAGTCGAGGAGTTTTTCGTAGAGGACGGCGAACGAGTAACCGGTTTTCGCGAAATCGGGGCAGAACGACGTTATCGTCTTCTGCAGGACTTTGTAGCGCGAGTCGTAAACGCGGCAGTTCATGTAAACGCTGAAAACGCCTTCAGTTTTTTCTTCAGCCAGCTTTTGAAGGACGTACTTAGTCGACGCCGTCTTGCCGCTCCCCGTTTTGCCGTAAAGGAAGACGTTGCTCGGCTTCTTGTGCTGCAACGCGGGCGCCACCGCCTGCAGTAAGGAACGGATTTCTTTTTCGCGGTCTAACAGCGTTTCGGGGACGTAGTGCGGGGAAAGCACGGACTTGTCTTTGAATACGGGCGATTCCGGCACAGCCAAATCCTTGAACGAAATGTTCGCCAAACTCCACACCCACCAACGCGACAATCGAAACGCGACCGCAACGCAGCAGCACGCAGCCGCACGCAGCCGCAACGAAATCGAACTTTAACCAACCCAGAATGAACAGAATGAGGACAAGTTTTTGGGTTCCGTCTGGTTTTAAGTCTTTGCTTTCAAGGGGTTTAATAATTTTCGGTTCACGCCGAACGGCGCCAAAAACTTTTCCGCAGGAAACGCGTGCCCAACAAGGCGGGAAAAAAGGCTAGAAAAGGTTTTAAAAACCAATTGCTTGTAGTAATAACCGCGTTTAAACGTCAACGCAACGTCAAAGCAAAGATTTGTTTTAATAGTTTTGATAAAAGGTGATTCGGGACATGGGCGTATTCAAAGACTTGGGAAAAGCATTAGGCATCAGCCGCGACATGGACGTCGAGGAATTCATGAGCGCCGCTGAAGCGGAAGACATCGACATCTTGCACAAGGCGGCCGACTTTTACGTGAAACCCGTTTCGCTGCAAAGCGAGAGCGACACGACCATAGTCGAAGACGAACTCAAGCAGAAGAATATCATCCTCCTCAACATCACGCCGCTCGCACGCAACCCGGCGAAACTCAAGCAAGTAATCAACCAACTGCGCGGGTTCGTCGTCGGCATAAACGGCGACATAGCGAGAATCGATGAAGACAAAATCCTTCTCACGCCGGCAAACGTGAAAATCATCAAGCGCAAGAGAACCTGAAGAGTTTTCGCAACGCCATTTTTTCGTTCTTTTTTCCTTTTTTATTTTCCTTTTTGTTTTCGCCGCCTAGCTCTTGCGCTGACTGAAAGTATTAAAAGTAAACCGCCTAAATTCTAGCGTGGCATTCAAACCGGTTTTGGGAAGCCCGCACGTTTTTGAATACAACAGAGTGTTCAAAATCAGGGCGGACGCGTTAAACCCGCAATTATCGGAACTCGCCAAAGCGGTGACTGGCTCCATGACTGGAAGCATGAAAGCAAGTTTGCGGTTTGATCGAGCTGCCGCAAAATTCGTTCTGGGACAAGGCTTTCCGGCGAAAATCCGCGACGAACAAAGGAATGCGGCAAAAAACGCCGAAAGAGCACACGAACTAGCGGAAAAACTGGCTTTGAGAGGCAAAATACTTAGCGACGGTGTGCCGAACAAAACAAAAATTCTTGCGGCTATGGGTTGGACTGGAAAAGGTTGGGCTAAAAAAATTGATTTGAAAAGGGCGGTGGTAACGCCTCAACTTGACGGCAGCGTAACCGTATTCATTCCTTTTAAGTAATGCGGAACGCGTTAAACCCGCTTCTCGTCCGCCATCAACCGCGCGTCCATCAACTCGTTTTTTAAGCTCGCGGCAGTAAAGACTTACAGCAACGAGCAACGATTATTCGTCATCCGAAAAAATTCAAAGAAAGGTGATTGCTTTCATGGTTGGAGAAAAAAACGGCGCGGTAGGCGTGAAAGCGTTCAAAGTCGCGAGCGTAAGCGAAGACCAACGCGGAACAATCGAAATTGGGGAAGAGAATATTCACTTGCGCTTGGGCCACGGCCGTTTAATCAAACGCAATTACGTCGTGGGACTCGTCCGCAAAGGCGGGTGCGCGTTAAACAAGTGCAAGGCGGCGTTGCAGTACTACGACATTTTCGGGAACAAAGAGGAAAGCGAGTTCATCATCAACGAGAACGACTTCAAGGCGCTGAAAAGCGTCATCAAGAAGTAGAAAACGAAAGCAGACGATTATTCGCGTCCCTGCCGGTTACGCGCTTCTCTCGTACTCCAAACAGCTTTGAACGAAAGGCTCGAAATTCTTTTTATCAAACGAAAGCACGCTGCCGCCCTCACAACCCAAATCTAGACTGTAAACGGGTCTCTTGCTGCACTGGCTTAGAAAAGGGGCGTTGCCTTCGGTATACAAATCGCCCTTAACCGTTTCCGCCATCGAGCAAGCGCGCCCCATTACTCCGACGTTTTCCGGACCCAGGAAAAAAGAGTTGGAGTAAAAAGCAATCGCGATAACCGCGGGGATTGCAAACGCAATCCATTTTGTCTTGAAATCTTCCTTCCCTAGCCGCAAAGAGTAGACGCAAGCCAAAAGGATTACCGGCAACAAAGCGTAACGCAGCTGAGAATCCAGAAACAACAGGGAAAACGCGTTTATAGCAAAGAAAAAAACAAGCACGCGCTCCTCTTTTTTCGCGGCGCAACTGAAAAGTATTTTTTGAAAAAAAAGCCCGTAACAGACAACAAAAAACAGCGCCCAAGATAAAATGCTAAAAAGCGGGTTGCTTGAAGAATACCCGATTCTTAGTAAAATCATCGAAGCGTGGCTCTTCAATCGAGCAAGCGGGTCGCCTAAAACGCCGGCAGAATCAATAAAAAAAGCGGCGATGACCGAAAAATAAACCAGCGCCCCGACCGCCAGCCGTTTAAACGATTTTTTCTCAAAAAACTCCCAAAAAAGTATTCCCAAGCCAGTCAGCAAGTAAATGTCTCTGAACCAGAAGGACAACGAAGCGAAAAGCAAAGACAACAAGAAACTGCGCGTTCCGCCTTTCTTCAAGTAATCAACGTAGAAAAACAAGGCTGCAAGCGAAAGCGCTGCCCCCCAAGCGTCGGAAGCGAACGTATAGCCTGAAACGAGGAATGGAGGAGAAAACAAAACGATCAGACCAGCAAAAAAAGCTTGAGATTCAGTTCCGTCCAACGCCTTGACTAGCGAATACGCCAGAAAAACCAGGCTGACAGCACCGAAAAACGCAACTAAAAAAAAACCAGCGCCGCCGAATACCAAGAACGCGGCAGCCTCCAAAAAAGCAGTGGCGGGCTGCCTTTCCAACGCTACGAAACGCCAAGGTTCGTGCACTCCCGCCAAGGACAACGCGTTGTTGACGTAAACGGCTTCATCCCACCATAAAACCTCGTGAGTTAAGGCTAGAGCCAACACCACCAACAAAAAAATCAGCGACAACTTGTGAAACGGCTTTAAATTTTTGAATAATGCGAGCTTCAAACCAAAAGCCACCTGATTGACCGCTTAAATCGCGTAATTACTTAAATTCTCACGAGCATCGTCGCGCGCACCGCCCTGCGCCCATCACGCGTCACGCCGAGAAGCTTGTACTCCGTCGAGAAATCGAGCCCCAACGACCTCAACGCTTCGCTCGCGGAACGCTTTCTTCCTGCTAAAACGTCAAGCCCAAATTTTTGTTCTTTTATGCCAGACAAAAAAGAGTCTTCTTCGATGCGCCGCGCGAGATTTCGGGCGAGCTTCTCTATTTTCTTGTTTGCTTCCTCGCTGCCGTCCCCTCGAAGCTGGATAATCGCTTCATGGTAACCGCCTGCGCGCAAAGCGCACTCCTCGCACTGCTTCTTCTCGATTTCAAAATGCGTAGACGCGCTAGCGGAAACGCGCTGCCCCTCGACTTCAACCGCTGCGCGCGCTGCGGCGCGCTTTCCTTCCACGTCGATTTGAACGTCGGCGCCAACGATTTCGTGCTTCGAGCGCAGTTCGCGCGCGACGACTTCCTCGTCCGTCGCCTCAATCCAGTCGCCGCTGACTCGAACGCGGTTGCACTTCGGGCAACGGTGGACGGTCACGCTTTTCGGGAGCGAAGCTAGGGGACGCGTTTCCGCGTAACAGTCGCCGCAAAAAGACGAGATAAACGGTTTGCCGGCGCTTTCACGCGCCCCGCACTTCGGACAAATTTTGCTCATAAGTCAATCAAAGGATTTTTATGGCTGGCTGAATTAAATAACGAGCCGTTTAAGCGTTTAAACTATAATTCGCGTTTTCAGACAATTCATTCGGCGAAATGGTGAAATTTTCTTGGGTTCGCTTGAAGACCAGAAGAAGAAAGCGGTTGACAGCGGCACGAAATTCTTTTTCCACGTGCCGAAACCGCGCAGGACGCTGATTTACCTTATCGCGTGCAGCTTCATCGCTGGCTTCGCCAGCCGCGCGTTGTACGGCAACATAAGCTTGGGCGGGCTCGTCGTATTCGGCGGAGCTGACGGCATTCTCTTGCTTGCGCTCCCCGCTTTGTTCGCGGCGTTGCTCGCAGCCGGCTTCGCGAGCCCGCGCGACGTCCGCAACGCTTTTCGTTACTACTTGTTCATCGCGTTCGCTGCCGCGTTGCTCGCAGCCGCGGGTTACGCGATCGGCGTGACGGCAAACCGCTTCGCCGGCTTGGACTTGCTCACGTCGTTCGTCGTCGTCAACGCGCTCGTCGCGAGCTTGTGGTTCGTCGTCTCGCTCGTCGTGTTGAACGCCAAGTGGCGCGCTGCTCCGATTTCGCTTCTGCAGCCGTTCTTCAACCTCGCGTTCCTCTTCTTGTGGTCGCGCACGTCGTTCCTTGAAGCCGGCATGTTCATCGAATCTCCCGTCGTGGCTGGAATAAAGCTGTTGCTCGCGACTTGCGTGCTCCTCGTAGCGTTGTGGTCGCTTTTCTACGTCATCAACGCGCCCGCGAAACGCAACCTCGGCGTGAGCGCGATTCAAGCTTCAGCGTTGTTCTTCGCGCAAACCATTCACGGGAGCAAGGAATTCGAGCAAATCCTTGAGGAAATGGGGGAACCCATTCTCGCGCCGGTTCGCTCGTTCTCATTCAAAACCTTGAACGGAAAACCGAAGGCGTTATTCGTAGTTCCTTCGCTTCACTTCGGGCCGTTCGGAAACGTCGGCGGAAGCGAGTTTCCCGCCCGTATCAGCGCCGAACTCGGCCAACGCCACGGCCGAACGTTCGTTTTCCACGGGTTAGTCAACCACGATTTTAATCCCGTCGAGTCGGACGATTACTCGCGAGTCGCTAGCGCCGTCGAGAAAGCGCTGCGCGAAGCTGAAAGAACGCAAAACGGAGGCGAAAAAACAGCGGGATTCTTCGACTCGAGCGTTGGGGACGCTAACGTCGCGGGCTTCGCTTTCGGGAAAAAAGCTTTCGCGACGATCACGCGTTATCCCGAAAGCACTGAAGACTTCGATTTCGGGTTAGGCGAAGCGTTGCGCGCCGATTGCGCGGCACGCTTCGGCGGCGAATGCGCTGTAGCGGACAGGCACAATTGTTTGACGGACGGAACGGAAGTCAACGCGGGAAGCGAAGCGTTCGCCGGCTACGAGGACGCCGTGCGTTTAGTTCGCCAGCCGCGTCAAACAACGTTAAAGCTCGGAACGAGCGCGCTCACGGAAACCGGGTTTTCGCTGCAGCAAGGAATCGGGCGCGCGGGAATACGTTGCGCCGTATTCGAAATAACCGGCAAAAAATACTGTTTCGTGCTCGTCGACGCGAACAACTGCACTCCCGCTTTCCGCGACGAAGTCGTCGCCGCGCTGAAAAACAAGTTCGGCTTCGAGTGGGTTGACTTGTTGACGACGGACACGCACTCAGTCAATTCGCTTGCCGGCGTCTACAACCCGTTGCCGGGCGGCGTTCCGCCATCGGCGCTCTTAAAGCAAATCGAGGCTGCGGCGGAGGCTGCGGCGCGCGACGTGGAACCGTGCCGCGCGTTTTACGCCGAAACGCGCGTACGCATTGACGTCATGGGCGCGGAAAGCCAAAGCGAAATGCTTTCGACGATTAACGCGATAATAGCCGTAGCGAAAATACTCGCTCCGATCGTGCTCGTCGGCTCGATTCTGCTGGTGGCTGCGGCTCTCACGATTTGGAAGTAAAAAACGGCGGATAACGAAGGGGGGACAGTAAAAAAATGGGTAAAACGCGCGTGGGATTCTTCACCGACTCGTACTTGCCTAACATCGACGGAGTCGTGCGCTCGCTGCTCACGAACCGCGCCGCGCTCGAAGCGCGCGGAAACTTCGTCTCGATATACGCGTCGGGCTCGCGGGAAGCAAAACTCGCGAACCGCGACGAGCGCGCGCACTACTTCACGGGCATCTCGTTCCCGTTCTACAAACAATACAAAATCGCTTTACACCCGTTTCCCGCGATCCGCATGGCGAAAAAAGAACGCCTCCAAGTCGTGCACTGCCACGGAATCGCTTCAATGGGCGTCACCTCGAAAGCGACCGCGCGTGCGTTGCGTCTGCCCCTCGTCGGAACATTTCACACGCTGATACCTCGCGCGGTCGAAAGCTACATCAAACCGCGCTACTTCGGCCGCGCCACGAGCGACTTCTTGTGGCGCGTTTTCGCTCGCTTCTACAAAAGCTTCGACTTGGTCACCGCGCCCAGCGACGCGATCAAGCGCGAACTCCTCGAAAACGGCGTGACCGCCCCGCTCGCAGTAATCCCGAACGCCGTCGACTGCAAGCGCTTCAAGCCCCCCGCCAGCGCCGCCGCCCGCGCGGCTGCGCAACTGGAAAAGAAAAAATTTTGTCCGCGGGGTGAAGCGTTGATTCTTTGCGCGGGACGGCTCGGGAAAGAGAAAAACGTGGACGTGCTCGTGCGCGCGATGCCTTTGATTCTCGAGAAAACGAACGGAAAAACGAAGCTCGTAATCACGGGCGAAGGCCCCGCGAAACTCGATTGCCAAAAACTCACGGCCAAGCTCGGGTTGTGGGGAAACGTTTTGTTCACCGGCTTCGTCGAGGAAAAAGAGTTGCCCGCGCTTTACAGCGCCGCCGACGTTTTCGCGAGCGCAAGCACTTTCGAAACGCAAGGCCTCGCGTTGCTCGAGGCGATGGCTTGCGGCACGCCTTGCGCCGCAGCGCGGGCGATGGCGTTCGAGGAAGAAGTGCGCAACGGCAAAAACGGCGAATTGTTCGAACCGTTCGACGAAAGAGATTGCGCGGAAAAAATCTTTTCCGTGATAAGCGCGAACGATAAAAAACGGCGGTTGTTCGCGAGGGAAGCGCGGAAGAGCGCGCTGGAAGTCGACGTTCCGCTCGTAGCGAAGAAGTGGGAGGACGCTTACGAAAGCGTCAAAAACGTCAAACGCTTGACGGATACCTGAACGCGCGGAACGCTGAACGCGCAATTCAACTCATTTTTTCGAGGGAGCGAAGTAAACGGGATTCAGAATTACCGCGACGCGTTCCGCAACGGACTTGTTCAATAAATACACGTGTTCTTTCAGCGCTTCGCGTTCGTGCGACGCCATGTTTTTTATCGGACAAACGGGTCCGCCGAGCAAGCGGCCTTTCACGATGCAGGAAAACGTTTTCTCCGCAGCCAAACTCGTTCTAACGAAGTACTTGCCGTCGTAAGTCACGACGAGTTGGTGTTCGTAAACCACGCCGGGAATCTTCGAGTCGTTCGTCGACTCCACGGCGCACGCTTCAAGGAACAATTCGGCTGACCGCAAACGCGTGATTCGCGCGTTCATTTGATTGTTCGACGTGTCGGCAAGGTGTTTGGAGTATTTCGGCGTCAGCTTCGGCAAAACGCGTTTGACTTCCGTCGTCACTTCTATGCGCTCGAACAACGGTTCCCCGCCGCCTTTCTTACCGCCTTTCTTGCCGCCTTTTTTTCCGCTCATGAAAAAAACCCTTCGAACTCACACCCGTTAAACATTTAAGGAAAACGAATTTATTAAACCGCTTTTCAACTCTTCAACTCTTCAATTCTTCAACTCTTTGCGCTCGCCAAAACGCGGTTCTTTACTTACCCGACAACGCGGCCTTCGCTTCCTCGACTGCCGCCTCCAAAACTCGTTCACCCACATCCGCGTCGAAACGCACGCTCGCCGCAAGCTCGTGCCCTCCGCCGCTGCGCACCGCGCCGCCGAAACGCGTTTTCAGCCTCTCGATTATCTCGTTCGCCTTGAACCCCAGCGCGCCAGCCGGCTTGCTTCCGCGGAAGCTAAGCGAATCCTTGATGAAACCTATGCTTACTACGGCGAGCGAAGCGTCCGCGAACTCGAGCGCGTTATGGATTTCGTTTATCGCCAGCGATTTCGACGGGAACTCGTTCTTCTTCAAGAAACTCATGCGCGTCGCCTGCACGATTGCATCGCCGCGGCCGTCGCGCCTCGCAACGCGAACCGTTTTAGTGTTCTTCCGCGCGTTACCCATCATGTCCTCGATGGCGGTATGCGCTTTCTTGTAGTACAAGTCGAGCGTTTGGCCATCGCGGAAAAGTTTTTCGCAGTCGTCGAGCGAACTCTTCGTCTGCGACAAATATTCGAGCGCGAGAACTTGCGGCCAAACGCCTTTCCTGAATTCGGAGTGGTCGCCGTCCAGCGAAACCCAAAGCAGTTCCTCCCTCGGTCCCGGTTCGCGCTGCAAACGGCGCGCGATTTCAAAGCAAAGCAAGCCCGCCGTGTGCGAGGAACTGCCGCCCGCGGCAATCGAGTTCACGAACGCTAGGCAGTGTTCGCGCAAACGTTCGTCCGGCGGGTGGTGGTCGACGATTACGACATCAAAAAAAGACGCTGCATCGCGAACCGCGTCGTGCGAGTCCGCGTTCCCGCCGTGGTCAAGCAGCAGCAGGAGCGGTTTTTTCTGGAAGCCCAACGCCCAGTTGCGGTCTTCAAGCAAGCGGTATTGCTCGTAAATCGCGTAATCAGTCCACTCGCTGCGCAAAAACGATTTCGGGAACGGCACGCCCGCTCCGCCGTTCGCGCGCTTGACGAAATCCAAAACGGCGTCTTTGATGAGCAAGCCCGACGTGACTCCGTCCGCGTCGTCGTGGTGGCGAATCAAAATCGGCGTCAACGTAAAAACGCGTTCCGCGAGAATTCGCGCGACTCGCTCGAACTCCGGCGCCAGCTTGCGCAGCGCCGCGTCGTCGAAAAACAGCGCGGGCTTCGGCGCGAACGGCGCGCACTCTTTTTCAATCAACGCGTTTCCTTGCGCGGCGAGCGCGGCTTGCTCGTGCTGCGGCAGCAACACGATTTCGTCGGCATCGATTTTAGCGCCGTAACGGCCGTCTTTGCCTGCCGCGCCTTCAACCGCGATGGCTTCACCTATCGCGTAATCGCTTTGAGTCGCCCACTGGTCCACGAAAACGAATCGCGCCTGTTTTTCAGCGTTCGGGCACAATAGCCAGTAGCCGGGGTTCGACGACAACGTCTTGTTGATTATAACGCCTGTTGCGCGCATAGAGTATTTTTTAAGCCGCCGCGCTTATTTTAACCTAACAGGGAAGGTGGATTTGGTTTTGGCTAAGTGGCATTTCTTCGAAAGCATGAGCCGCACGCCTGTGTGCCCCATGGACTCCGTTTTTTACGGCATAGGCGTGGGAATAAAACGCGTCATCGGCGAAACGCAAGACTGGCTGTTCTGGTTCAAGGACTTCGAGTGCAAGCTTTATTGCGAGCAATCCACTCGCGCGCCGGTCGGCGCGGCAGTACTGGCAAAGTGCGGAGACGCAGCCTTCCTCGAGCGATTCGAACGCGAGCTAAAACGCTGCGGCGCGGAGCTAGTCGCGCAATCGAAAAAGTTTGTCGAAAGCACCGGTTGGAGCGACGAACGCTTGGCGAGAGAACTCGAGGAATACGGACGGCTCGCCAACGAAACGTACACTTGGGGGGTTCTCCCCAATCTACTCGATTACGCGAGCGACGAAGTCGACAACCCGCTTCTCGCGAAGCTGGACGCTTACTTGAAAACGCGCACCCGCGACGCGAAGCAAACCGCGGTTTGGATGAAAGACTTGACCACGCCGGACGAAGAAAGCTTTCCGAACGCGGAACACAAGGAGTTCCTTGAACTCACCATCGCAATCGGAAAAAACAAGGCGCTAGTAGAAGCCATGCGCTCGCGTTCAAGCAAAGAAATCAACGCGCTCGCGCACGAACCGCGCTTCGCCCGCGAGAATTCGCTCGTCAACGCTCACGCCGCCAAGTGGGAATGGCTATCCTTCCTGTTCATGGGACCCGTCAAGTGGACTAAACACTATTTCCTGCACCGTTTGCGCGACGCCCTGCGGCAGCACGACGCGGACTTGAAAGGCGAACTCGCCAGCTTGCGCGCGCTCCCGGATTACGTGCGTCGAACCCGCAAGCAAGCGTTCGATGCAGTGCGCCCCGACGCGGAGCACGCGATGCTTTTCGAAGCGGCGCGCAAAATGATGTTCTTCAAGTCATGGCGAAAGGACATGCAAGTGCATTCATACTATTATTTAGCGCGCGCGATTCGCGAAGTCGGTCGCCGCTTCTCGCTCCCGCAGGAGCTCGTTTACTGCATGACGTTGCACGAAATAACGACCGCGTTGCGAGGAGAAAGCGACGCGCCTGAAAAGAAGGAACTCGAGGAACGCAAGGCCGAGTGCGGACTAGTCGTCGAAAAAGGAGTCGTCCGCGTAGTCGTAGGCGACGAACTGCGGCGAATCACGGCGGGCATTCGCAAGGAAGAAGTGCGCAACGAAGACGTGCAAAAAATCAAAGGCACTTGCGCGTGCCCCGGACACGCCTTCGGCACCGTGCGCGTCGTGAACAAAGCGGAAGAGATGAGCAAGATGCAGCGCGGGGACGTGCTCGTAAGCCAAATGACGAACCCTGAAATCGTGATTGCGATGAAGCGCGCAGCCGCAATCGTGACGGATTTCGGCGGGCTCACGTGCCACGCCGCGATAGTAAGCAGGGAACTCGGCGTTCCTTGCGTCGTGGGAACGCGCGTAGCGACTAAAGTGTTGAAGGATGGGGACCGCGTCGCAGTCAACGCTACTATTGGAGAGGTAACTAAAGCATGAAAATCAAGCAGCAAACCGTTTTTTTCAACCCGCGCATGAACTTCAACCGCTCGTTCTCGGCGCTCGCGCTGCGCGCCGCGCTCGGCGTCGGCACCATCCCGAAAAAACCGGTAATAGCCGACGTTTTCAGCGCGGGAGGCGCGCGAGGAATCGCTTACGCCGAAGCAATCGGCAACGCGCAAAAGGAAATTGTTTTCGTTGACGCGAACCCGCAAGCAATCAAGCAAGCGAAGGCGAACTCCCGCAAGTCGAAGGTAAAGCGCGGGAAATTCGCTTGCGACGAAGCCAACGCTTTTCTCGCGACTCACGCGCACTCGTTCGATTGGGTTGACTTGGACCCGTTCGGGACTCCTGCGCCTTTCCTGGAAAACGCTTTGCGCGCGATTCACGCTGTTCACGACGGAGGCGTCATTTCAGTTACGGCGACGGATCTCGCGAGCAGCGCGGGCCGTTATCCCGCTCCGTGCGTTCGCAATTACTCCGCGAAACCGTTGTACTGCGAGTTCTCGCACGAAGCGGCTCTGCGCTTGACGCTGGGTGCGCTCGCCCGAAGCGCCGCGCGTTTGGAGCTTGGCATCGAGCCGCTGGCGTCGTGGTACGAAGAGCATTACGTGAAAATCATCGCTCGCGTGAGCGAAGGCGCGGCGAAGGCGGATAACGCCTTAAAGTCAGTGGGTTTCGTGAATTACTGCGCGGCGTGCGGCAACCGTGAAGCCTCCGAAGTTCCGAAGGAAAAATGCGGGTTTTGCGGAAAAAGCGGGAAAACCGCGGTTTGGAGCGGGCCGCTTTGGCTTGGCGGGATAAGCGATGATTCTTTCTTGACGAAAATGGTTGAACTCGCTGAAAACGAGAAGGAAAAAAGTTTCGCTTCGCTTTTACTTGAAGAAAACGATTCCGCGTTTCCGCCTTGGTTCTTCGACTTGCACGAACTCGGCTCGAAGCTCAAAGTCAATTCGCCGAACAAGCTCGCGCTCATCGAAAAATTGAAGAAGAAGGGTTTTCGCGCGGCGCGCACGCATTACGCAGGCGCGGCGATTAAAACGAACGCGGGTTACGAGGACTTGCGCCGTTTGCTGCAAAACGTTTAAATTAATGCGCGGGCGTAGTGTTAAAGGAGTTTTTAATGCCGAGACAATTGCCGAAATACGTGACGAAAACTCAAGCCGCACTAACTGAACTTGGTTTGAAAGCTGATGTTATTCCTCGTTCACTAAGACACCCGTGGGGGCCAAGACTTCAAATCCTTATAGATAAAAGGAACGAGCCTAGTTTGACGGGACTTGGATGGGATGTAAAATACGCCGTGCCCAGACGTTCGGAAACTCAAGACGTAGGCTTGGCATTGGTTGCTGACAAGTTGAGAGAAAAAATTAATGCGAATGAAGCAATAAAAGCAACGCTAAATAATCGCGACGTAGACGTCATTCTTGCGGAGAAGAATAAAAAAAAAGGCACGTTCGACGCGTTACACGTGGTGTTTCTACGCAACAGTCGAATTCTTAGAGCGCTTGGATTTCAGTAAAGGCTTTTGCCTTGAGAATCGATTGCGACGACTAGCGG
>CAZOKY010000012.1:0-23587 GCA_964580705.1 Microcaldota archaeon
TCCAGCAACGCCATCTCGAGTTCGCCGAGCATTGGCGCGACTTCGCTTTCGGCGATTTCCACATCGCTCGAAAAAACGCTTTTTAGTCGTTTAAACAACCCGAGTTTCGGCGCGAGCTCCCGCGGCGCTTCCTCGCGGATTTGCGCGGCTTCGAAATACGGTTTGGATTCTTTCGCTTCCTTCTGCGGTTGCGTTTCCTTCACCGGTTCTTCTTTCGGGGTTTCCGCTTCCGCGTTCGCTTCTTTAGGAAGTTCCTCTTCTTTCGGCTCGGGTTTCAACTGAATCGGTAATGGTAACGGCTCGGTTTTTTTGGGTTCGAGCTTCGGTTCTTCGCGTTTATATTCTTCGCGCTTCGGCTCGGGTTTGAATTCTTGTTTCGGCGCTTTTTCTATTTTTTCCGTTTTTTCTATTTCGCGCTGCGCTTCAGCGTAAATCTCGTCTTCGACCGACTTGACTTCCGGTTGCGGCTTGAATTCAACTGGCTTGGCCTCAATTTTCGGTTTTGATTCTACGGGTTTCGCTTCGTCTTTTTTCTCCTCGCGTTTGACGATTCCGTCGACGAACGCCTTCAACTTGTTCTTCAAGAGTCCGAACATGAAAAATCAATTCCGCCGAGAAACAACATAAAAACGATTTTCGAAAAAACGGGGCGTTACTACTGCATTCCCGCCAACGAACCCAACGCATCCATTCTCCGCAGCGTTTGCGTGAGCGCTGCCCGCGCTTCCCCCAACGCTTTTTCTATGGCTTGGCTGCGTTCTGCGAGAATCGTTTTCGCTTCCGCGGGCGTGGCGTCACGCGCGACTCGCGAGCCGACTTCGATGACGACGCTTTCGCCGCTTGGCTTCGCTCGCGCGAAGACGCCTGCGCCGATTGGGGAAAGCCATGCTTCGCCCGCGTCGGACTTCGCGTCCTTCGCGGCGTGCGCTTTCGCGAGGGCGTCGAGCGATTGCTGCGCCGCCTGGTTTTCGGCGAGCAACGCGGCGAGTTGTTGCGATTGCGCGTTTATCTCGTCCGCCTGTTGGCGCAAGTAATTGACTTCCATGACGATTCTGTCTCTGTCTCCGGCCAAAGCAAAACACCTCTTGATTTCAATCTTTCGTGAACGCCTCGAAAACGCGTTGCAACTCGAAACCCGTAGTCGTCTCCCCCACGAGGACGGCGCGGTCGTTCGCGATTACGCCGAGGCAATTGCACACGGTACCGAAATTGCTTGTTCCGCCGACTGCTTTGCAATGGAAAATTTTTTCGAGAAACTTGAGCTCGATTTCGCTCGCCTCGTTGTAAGCGAGAACGCCGTTGTTATTCGCAACGCACGTCGCGCCCACGACGGTGCTTCCCGCAAGCGCTTGCTGAAAAACTTCGACGCCGAAAGCGTCGCCGATTCGCTTCGCTTCATCGCTTGGAACGAGCGGGCTGACGAGCGCGCAACGGTCGTTGCACACGATTAAATTGCCAGGCGTCAACGGGCCTTTGAATACGAGCGGGTTCAAACCCTCTTTTTTCAATAACGCGACGGCGTGCTTTTCGGCGAAACACGGCAAAGCGATTCCCTTCGAATTCATTGCGGCGAGCAAGCCGACGAGCGGGGATTGTTCGATTAAAACGTGGACGACGCGCGTTCCGAGCACGTCGCGAATCTGCTCCGCGTTTTTCTTCGGGAGTCCCGGCGGCGCTAGCGTTACTTCGTCATTCGTTTTGAGGAATAAGCCGATGAACGGGTTCTTGTGAATGCTCGCTTTCGCGATTTTAAGCTCCAAAAAAAAATCACTCAACCGATTACTGCAACCAACTAATACAACCAACCGCTAAAAACCAACTATTCGTTAGACGTTAAGCGCGGGAACGTTAAAAAAACGCGTTTTTTGAATTTTTGAATGCTTGCTTTGCGGCGTTACTTCGCGACTTCCGCGAGCGCGATTCCGTCCTTGTCCTTGCTTGCGGCAACGCGGACGCGCTTCGGCGGCTTCCTGTCGCCTCTCACGCGCAACAACGAGTTCAAAGCGGGCGAGATGCGCACGCTCTTCAGCGGCGTCTTCATGTGCTTAGCGATAAACGCTTGAAGCAAGCGGGTCGCGACGCGCGCTCGAGCGCTGCGCGGCTTGAAATACGCCTTATTCAACGGAACAACGAAAACCCTCTGCAAAACGATTTCCCGCTTTTTCTCCTTCTTGTCTTCCTTCTCTTTCTTCTTTTTCGCCGCCTCTTCCTTTGCGGCGGCGGCTTCTTTTTTCGCGAGCGTGTCAACCGCTTTCTTCGCCTTTTCCTTTTCCTCGACGGAAGCGCCTTTAGCGCCCGCTTCGCCTGCTTCGGCTCCCGCGGTTTTTTCCGTTTTCTCCGTTTTCTTCTCCGCTTTCTCCGTTTTCTCCGTTTTTTCTTCGACGAGTTTTTCCTCGCGCTTCTTGTCTTCCGGAGATTTAAACACCTTGCTTTCCTCAGTCAAAACAAACCACCAAACCCAAAAAAAATTTATTCAAAAACGATTCGAATTAAGAATATTAAGAATATTAAAAAACTACTTGATTTTTGTTCCCAGCTTGCGTTGGCGCCAGTTGCGAGCTCGCGAGTTGCGGATGACGCGCCGTCCCGTCTTCGCGATAACGAATATGGGTATGCGGCGGTTCTGCTTCGACTTCTTGCCCAAAAAACGCTTGCGTTCCAAACTCTTGTTCCTCGACATCGAAAACCACTTCCCCTTTTTCCGTTTCCGTTCGTTCAAACCCAATTATTTCCAGTTATTTCCTGTTAAACACGATCTTCGTATCCCTGTGCTGCTTCGCCAAAAGACGGCTCACGAAATCCTTTAACTGCTCTTCAGTTATCCGCGACTTCAACTGCCCGTTTTGCGCGAGGTAAACGAACAATTGAACGAGTTGGCCGTAAAGCTGCGAGTTCGCGGCGCGAATGTTCGCGAGACGCTCGTACGCTGCCGGTTCAAGCACTTGCTTCAAGATCGAACGCGCCTGCAATCCGGCGGCGCGCGCCTTCCGCATTTCCTCGAACTGCGCTGCCTGCGCCGATTGCGCGTCCCGCTGCTTCTTCGCTTCATCGCCTTGCGAACTCGAACCTTCTCCGTCATCCTCCATAAAAGCGCTCACCCGCGCCGAAAATTGATTAAAAATTTACTTGTTGGCTGCAACCTTGTCGAGCAACGCTACTCCCGCGGGCGCGATTACTCGCCCCGCCTTCTCCTTCTTCACGAGCCCCGCCTTCTCGAGCTGTTGCAAGGCGACGCGAATGATTTTGCCGCCTGCGGGCTTGTGGTGAGGCGAGTGCACGACGTGGCGTTGCCTGCCGCCATACTTGTGACGCAAGCGACGCACTCCCTTGTTTCCGTGAACGAGCAGCGTGCGCAACAGCGAAGCGCAGCGCACGAACCAAAAGTCTTCGTTCGCTACGGGGCGTTCGTTGTGGGAACCCGTTTTCACGCCTAAAACCCAGTCCGGCGTCTTAATCGAATCGATTTTCTTTAACTCCGCAGCCGTGCGCGTAATGAGCGCGTCGGGCGAAACGTCTAGAGCCGAAGGCAAACCAACAACACCTCTCTACTGTATCACTATAATCGCGTATGCTAGCGTTTTTGTTTTTCTCTTGATTTCCGAGAATAAGGAAACCGTCGACTATTCTTGCAAACGCAGGTATATAAAACTGTTTTCCCCCTGCCCTGCAAGCGCACCCTGACGGTTTTTCCAGGAACCCACGGCAAACCGCATTTCTTGCAGAAAGCGCGGTTTCCAAGCGGAAGGCGGTGCCGCGCCGCGATGCGGCGCGCGAGCGCAACGTAGCGTTTCGCGAGCTTTTCGTCGGAATCCAGCGCTTCCGCAGCCAAACGCAACAGTTTTTCGCACCGTTGCCTGGCGACTTCGTTTATATTCATTGAGGGAAAACCATAAATACGACGGCGTCGTACTATAAAATCGTTCTTCGAATTCCTCGAAAACGAGGGAAACGGGGGACGGTGGGTTAAAAACGGTGGAAGACGAGCTCTACAAGTTAAGCGTACGTGCACTCATTCAAGACGAGAAAGGAGGAAAATTCCTTCTCGCTCACCAAGAATGGGAGAAAGCGTGGGAAACGCCGGGCGGCCGCGTAAGGGAAGGCGAAAGCGTGCTTGACGCCGTGCGCAGGCACGTTCGCGAAGCAACCGGGTTCGGAGCTTATCCTGAAGGCGTTATAGAGTTCGCTCACGGCAAAAAGAAGGACAGTAAATACTCGCAGTTGCACATAATCTTTAAGGTGCGCTTGGACTCGGAAAAGAAGGGCGCGCCCATCGAAGGCGTGAAGACGAAGTGGTTCAGCAAAGCCGACGTCAAGAAGCTCGTTGACTCGCGGGAAGCGGAGTGGCATGACGAACGCGTCTTCGATAAAATCGCTTGATTCGATTTCTTATTTTTCCAACGCGATTGAACAACAAGTCAGCGCTTGCGCGAGAACCGCGGGCGCAGTGAGTTCGCCGCCCGCAATGGCAACGTGCTCGAATTTCGCGAGCGCTTCACCGTTCTCAAAGTCTCCGTGCGGAAAACCACCTATAACCAAACAAAAATCTTTTTTCCCGTCATTTCCAGCCAAAGCTTCAAGCTTCTTTACGAGGCCGCGAAGAGTCGTCGTTTCGCCTTTCGGGTCGAAAACGACGGTAATGCAATCAATTTCCTTCAGCAAATCGCCGAGGGTTTGTTGCTTGACTTCAAGCAGCGTTTTCCCGCCGGCTGAAATCGTTTTCTTTTTCCAAACGTCTTCCATAAGCCCGCAAAACTGGTTGAACGAACGCGGCAACCGCGTCTCCGGATTCACGCGAAGCACGAAATCGCCGTAAGCGTGCATGAAAACCCGCAACGCGCCATTCTTATTGAGCGGCGAATCGAACGCGTATTTCAGCAAGTCGTGCGCGATGTCGGGGCGCCCCCGTTTTTCCTTGCTCGCGAGTTTGTTCATCGCCGCGAAGTGGCGGTTAGCGTCGAGCAGCATTTCGCCGGGCGCCTTGCGCCTGCGCTGCGCTTCCTCAAGCACTTGAGGCGTGCGCGTTATCTCGTTCGGCACGAGTTCTAACGCGGTTTCAGCGAAAACAACGTTAATCAATTTGTTCGTTTCTCCAAAGCAAGCAGTCTTTTCTCGAATTCTTTGAGGTTGCGGACGATGAAAAACTTTTCCTTCGCGTTGCGCGGCTTGTGTTCGCCGTGGCGATTGAGGAGGAACGCCGTTGCGCCGGCGGCGCGAGGCATCTCGAAATCGAATACGCGGTAATCCCCGACGTGAACGACTTCGACCGGCGAGACGCCGAGCTTCGCGCAAACGCGTTGGAAAACGCGCTTGCTTTTGCGCACCGTGCGGAAATGCTCGGTTGAAGAGAACGCGGCGTCGACGAACGGCTTCAACCCGCTTGCCGCGAGCTTTAAACCCAGGAACGACGAGTTCGAGACGATGATTAAGCGGAAGCCTTTACGCCGCAACGAACGCAATACGGGCTTCGCTTCGGGATAACACGTTATCAAGTGGCGCAAGTCGCGGAGAATGCGTTTTTTCTCGCGCTGCAAGCCGAACCGCTTCAACCAATAATCGAGCGAATACCATTCGAGGCGCGCGTTGCCGACGCGGTCGTAAGCCAGCCGGCATTCGTGAAGAGCCCGCTTGAAGGAAACCTTGTTTTTCTTCGCGAAGGCAAGCGGGATTTCGCGGAACCACACGGCTTCGTCGAAGTCGCGGCGCAACAGCGTTTCGTCCAAGTCGAAGGAAACGATTTTGAATTTCTTGTTTTCGCGTTTTTTCATGAAACCGCCGGAAAAAAAGTAGGTGGGCCTGCGGGGATTTGAACCCCGGCCTTCCAGTTCACCCAGCAAGCGAGCGTCGGAAACCCGGCGCGCGCGTCATATAAGACTGGCACTCTAGACCAGGCTGAGTTACAGGCCCCTCTCGAACTTAAGTTAATGCAGTCCGATTGTTTTAAAGCGTTCGCAAAAAACAATTAAAACAAAAGCCTGCCGGCGGAATACGCGGTGTTTAAAACAAAGCTCCGCCAAAAAATCGTTGGGTGAACGCGCTTTTGATACCCATCAAAATTGAACGCAACGTAACTTACAGGAAAAACGGCAACCACTTGGAGTTGACGTTAGCCGTACCGAAACCAAGAAAAGTTGAAACGGCAGTCCGGAAAGAGGAGGACGAAGAGCAGTTAGAAGGCGAACGATGGAAGTATGACTGCGGCTTGTTACCGGAGCCGGAATCCGGAAAAAGACCTGAAGAAGAACAGGAATTCGAAAAAATGATCGACGAACTGGAATCCGGAAGAAGAAACGAAGAAAACAAGAAAGTAACGCTCAGAATCGAGCTGCCCAAGTGGCGGCCGGAAGGAAGAAGCGTCGTTTTCCCTACGGAGTCAGAGCGGAACTTCAATCGCTCGGACGAAAACGAGGTGAAGGCGGCTCAAGCGCTTTTCGGATACTTGGAAATAGTCAAAGGCGCCCTGGCGACCTACTTAAGGAAAGAACACGGAGCGTCCTTGATTCACGAAAGAGAAACCCCGGACACTATCGTCATGCGAAGAGAGCTTGAAAGACACGGTTATCGAGGTGAGACGCACCGCAAAAGGTATCCAGGCACGGTGAAAATAGAACGTTTAACCATAATGCAAACAAACTTGCTCGACATACTGAAAAACCACTTGAAGGAAACCAGGCCGCTGCAAAAAAGCGCCAGAAGCTCCAAGTAATACACTCAAAAGTTCAAGCACGAGTTTTATAACCCGAAAACTAGTAAACGCCGTATGAACGCGAAAACCGAGCACGCCGCGCGATTGCGCGACAAAGACTTTTTCTCGTTAGCCAGCGCAGGACTCGGTTTGCTCGCGATTTTCGTCGCAATTGGAATCGTCAACGCGAACGCGGCGTGGCTCCCAGTCGACCTCGCCGCAACCGCGATCCTAATCGCCGCCGCCTTCGATTACCTCGACGGAAAAATCGCGCGCGCCGAAAAAGAAGCGAACCCGTTCGGACGAGAACTCGACTCGTTGTGCGACGCGGTGGCGTTCGGAGTCGCACCCATTGTTTACGTCGCTTGGTACGCGCCCGCAATCGCTTCACAGTTTTGGGGCGTCGGCCTCGCATCGCTTTTCTTCTACGGTTTGGCTGCGATAGTACGTCTAGCGTGGTTCAACGTCCAAGAAGACCGAACGCATTACTACGGTTTAATCGTGCCCGTCGCAGCCGTACTCGTTTTGCTGAGCGTTTGGCTGCTTGCCGCGAACGCGTGGATAGCGTTGTTCGTCATCGGCGCGTTAATGCTTTCGCGCTTCAAGTGGCGGAAGCCGAGCCTTTAAGCGGAAAACGCGCGATTACCGTGTGCGTCGCCCCGTCCGCGCCGAGCACGCTTTTCTTTAAAACGATTTCACTGGCAGTGAATTCCCCGAATTCCTCGCGCTCGAATTCCTCGACGAGCTGCTTTAACGACTCGCGGTAAACGCTTTGCTTGAAACGCGCAATCGTGGCGTGGCTGTGAAACGACCGCCCCTCATCATAATGCAACGCGGCCGCAAGCTTTGCTTGAAGCTCTATCAACTCAGGCGAAAAAACCACTGCATAAAAAACGCGAGGCGACTTGCCGACGTCGGGCAGGAAATCGATTCCCCTGATTTTGACTTTAAACGCCGAAGCGCTCGCGCACTCGGCCGCGAGAATCCGCTTTTTCTCTTCAACTTCTTTCTCGCCGATTTCCCCGAAAAACGCGAGCGTAACGTGGATTTGCTCAGGAGCAACGAACGTTGCACGCACGCCCAGCTTCCTCGCCCTTACTGCGGCGCGTTCGATGCTCTGCTTGATTTCAACGGGAATGTCAACGGCAAGGAAACAACGCACTGCTTTTTGCACCCGTGAAATTAAGGAAGGCAAGCGTTTTTAATCGCCTGCACACTAAAGCACTTCGAAGAAAAAAAGAAAAAAAACGTTTTTTTATGCAAGGTGGTTTACAGTGAACAAAATAGTGTTTCTCGCTGTTACGGCGCTGATTTTACTGAATTTCACCGGCTTAGCCGGCGCCAGCCACTTGCTCGTCACCGACCCCGTCAAAAGCACAGTGGAACCGAACGGCGAAACCGATTTAGGCGTCGTGGGGCCCGGACAAAAACTCGAACTCGTTTTAATGCGCGAAACCGGCGAAGACGCCGTCGGAATAACGTACAAAAGCGAAGCGTTGTGGGACAAACTTTACGTCTCGCGCGACACGCTTCCAATCGGCTGGAGCGCTGAAGACGCGAAATTCTACGAGCAACCCATGCACGCGTTCGTTACGGTCGCCGCCGACGCGGAAGACGGGGAATACTTCTTCAAGATTCTCGCTATAGACGAGTACGAAGGAACGCCAGCGCTTGAAGCGACGGCGAAAGTGCGCGTGAGCCGCGAATTGCTTGACGTTTCGCTCGAACAAAAAACCATTAGCGTAGGCGTAGACCAACCCGCGTTGTTTTACTTGCGTTTGCGCAACAAAAGCAGTGCGAGCGACGCGGTCGCAGTCAGCGTGCACGGGTTGCCCGGCGCCGAATTAACTCAAAAAACGTTTTTGAGGCACAACTCTGAAACCGTCTTGCCAATCGAGCTCAGCGAGAAAGAACGCGGGGAATACGGCGTGACGTTCCGCGCGGAATCCGTTTCCAGCGCGCTCATTTTCAAGGAAGACCGAGGAACGCTCGTCGTCCTCTCAAGCATTTGGAACGACGCGCTCGCAGTCGCCAACGGAATCCTCTTGTTTCCAAGCGCGGAGCAATCGATTTACGCTGGAATCGGGTTAATCGCGAGACTACTGAGCTGAAAACGCAAAAGCAAACAACTGGATTGAACGACTGTCTAGCGTTTTCTGGCGGATTGGCTGCGCAAGCGCGCTATTTCGTCTCCGATATTTCCTGCACTAATCAGATTATGTTTTGCGCCGACCACTAGATTACTGAATATCGCGGGATCAAAGCCTTTAACGCTTGGAGGAAAATGCGACGCCGCCAGCAGCAGCGCCTCCTCTGCTTGGTTTGAAGGAAGCGAAGGCTCCTTTCGTCTAGTGAATTCCGCACTTAATTTCGCGAGCGCGGAAGACGCGGCGTTTGCCACATTCGAGTCCTGCTCTTTCTCCAAAAGACTCACGATGGGTTCGACGGCAGAGCGGTGTCCGATTTCCTGAAAAGCGCAAACAACAGTCAACCTCGCAAACGGATGTGCTTCTTTTTCCAGCATCCGCGTTAAATGCGGCATCGCTTCAACGCCGCCCACTTTACCCAACGCTTCCGCCGCCCAAGTCCTCGCTAAAAATCGTTTAGAAACCAGTTTTGAAACCAGCGTTTGCCTGACTAAAACCCGAAATTCTGGTTTGCGGCCGAGCCGAACTAACGCGGCTTTCGCTGACTCCACCGCCTGCACGCTGTCACGATCATCCAACGCCGCTCCAAGCAACGGAACAACCGAAGCGTCTTCTATCCCGCCGAGTTCGGACACCGCCGCTTCTCTTTGCATGACGTTGCCTTTCCTCAACTGTTCGCCCAACACTTTGATTCGCGCTGCTTCAATCAAACAAAAACAACTCCTTCCGAAAAAACGCTTCACACAAAGTCTGCGCGCCGCACTATAAATAAGTATTCGCGCGGTAGAATAAAGCGTGACTACTACGACTGCAACCAAAAAAGAATTCGAGTCCTACAAGCGAAGCATAGCGAAAGCCCGCGGCCTCGCCAGCGTGCCGAAAACCAGCGAATTCCTTGCTTCGATGAGCAAACGCGATAGACGCGCGTTGCGGACGAGACCCATGCGCAGCGCCAGCGGAATATGCGCGATAGCGATAATGACTAAACCGGCTCCGTGTCCTGGAAATTGCACTTACTGTCCTTCATTTGATAATGCTCCTAAAAGTTACACCGGAGACGAACCGGCTGCACTCAGGGCAAAGCAAAACAATTTCGACGCGGAAAAGCAAGTCGCGGCGCGCGTCTCGCAACTTGAGGCAATCGGTCACGAGCCCAGCAAATGCGAATTAATCGTTATGGGCGGAACGTTCGCGGCGTTGACGCCGCAATACCAAAAGAGTTTCGTGAAAAGCGCTTTCGACGCGTTCAACGAGCGCAACAGCAAAACGCTGGAGCAAGCCCAAAAATTGAATGAAAAATCCGAGCACCGCGTTACGGGACTTGTTTTCGAGACGCGGCCGGATTACTGCAGCGCGGCGCAAGTCAAGCGTTTCATCGAGTTCGGGGGAACGCGCATTGAAATCGGCGTGCAATCGCTTGATGAAGCCGTTCTCAAAAAAGTGCGCCGAGGACACGGGTTGAAAGAAGTGGCGGAAGCAACTAAAAACTGCAAAGACGCTTTTCTGAAAATCACGATGCACGTGATGCCCGGCTTGTATTCAACTCCGCAAAAGGATGCGAAACAATTCGAGGCGTTGTTTTCCGACGAACGCTTCAAGCCTGATGGACTCAAGATTTATCCGTGCCTCGTCATACCAAACACTCCGCTTTACGATGAGTGGCGCGCGGGACGCTTCAAACCTTACGATACTGCGACTGCCGCGCGCGCAATCGCGTTGTGCAAGCGGTTCGTTCCTCGTTACTGTCGAATCATGCGTGTGGACCGCGATATTCCCGTGAAGCGAATCGCTGCGGGCGTCGACAAAAGCAATTTACGGGAAATCGCGAAACGCGAACTCGCCTCGATGGGCGGTGAGTGCGAGTGCATCCGCTGCCGCGAAGCAGGATTCCGCGAAATCCACGGCAAAGGCGTTGATTTTTCCAATCCTAAATTGAACCGTTTGGATTACGAAGCAAGCGGCGGACGCGAAATCTTTTTGAGTTTCGATGATGAAGAAAGCGATTCATTACTCGCGTTCCTGCGGTTGCGGTTCAACGAAGACTTCGACCAAAAATGCGGGGTACGCGAGTTGCGCGTGTGCGGCGAACAAATTCCGGTTGGAAAACGGCGGAAAGGCGCGCTGCAACACGAAAGCTTGGGAGCAAAGCTGCTCGGCGAAGCGGAACGCATCGCGCGTGAAGAATTCGGCGCGAAACAATTATTCGTTCTCAGCGGAGTCGGGGCACGGCCGTATTACAGAAAGCGCGGCTACTCGCTGCGCGATTACTATATGGTCAAGAAAATGCTGTAAAAGTCATTCCCGCCTAGTGACGCGATGGTCTTCTTGTTTGGTTTGAACCGCCTTGACGAAAGCCGCTATTAAAGTGTCGCCGGACACGACGTGCACTGGAGTAATGCCGTGCAACTCGGCTAGTTCCCGCAAAAAACCGGTAACTAACTCAACGCTGTTTGCATCAGCACGCCCTTTTCTTTCGCCTGCGACTCTCACTTCAAAACCAGCTGCCTCGAAATGCGGCCCGACAACTGCCCTAGCAGCCAACGACAGGTTTTTTGGAAGCGCGCCATCGATTTTCCTCGGAGCCAAATTCCACTCGGCACATTTTCTCAATGCCGTATCTCTTGCTGCGAAAACCATTTCTTGAAACCACCGCGTTGATTTTGCGGCAAAACGAATATAATGATTTCGGCAAAAGCAACGCGTCAAACGAGGCGGAACAAACGCGTTTTCCCTCTCCCGCCCTCGCCGTGCGCGTCCTCCGCCACTATGAGACGCTTCGTGATGAGCAAATTCAAGTAATCGCGAAGCGAACGCTCGCTCACGCCAACGCCTTCACGCCCAGTCAAGCCAGCCGCGAGTTTAGCGTAAAGTTCGCCGGAAGAAATCGGTTGCTTGGACTTCCGCAAAACCCCGAGAATCTCTTCCTCCACCTCAGTCAAACCCACGAGCCGCTTCGCTTGGCTCGCGGTGCGCGGCTCCTGCTCGCCGAACGCCTGCCGCACGTCCGCCTCGCTTATTTCGCTTGCGCCGCGGCGTTCCGCGCGCTTGCCCGCGTCGTAAAGCGCTTTAAGGGCGACGCGCGCGTCACCGCCGCGCTTGGAAGCGAAAGCAGTGCACAACGCGGCAACGCTTTTCGGCGCGGCGCCTTCGTGAAAAGCGATTCGACCGCGTTCTTCTAGAATGTGTTTGAGTTGCTGCGGCGAGTAACGCTTGAACTCTATTTCGCGGCAACGCAGCGACGATAAAGCGCGCTCGTCCAGGCGCCGCAGTGCGTTCGCGTCGTTGGAAATCAAGACGAGCGTGAAAGCAACTCCTTTCGTCTCGCTAGCGCGAGCGAATTCGTAAAGCACGGCGTCTTGCCCCGCGTGCGCTAAACGGTCGAACTCGTCGAGAATAACGAGGGGCGCCCTGCGGGTGTTGCGAGCGTTCTGGATGATTCGCGAGAAGAATTCGTCGCTCGCCAAGCCGTGGCGCGGCAGCGGCTCGCCGAACGCGCGCGCCACGCTCGACAAAACTGCTTGCCTTGAAGCGTCGTGCCAGCAATTAACGTAAGCGGAAACGACTTTTTGGGAGTAGTCGGCGAGAGAGCGGGCGACGAAGCGAGCGCTCGCCGTTTTTCCCGTTCCCGGCGTTCCGTGCAGGAAAACGCTTTCGCCTTGCTCGCCGTCCGCGAGCGGTTCGAGGCAGGCGGCGATTTCCTTGACGTCGGCTTCCCTGCCGGGGAGCTCGTCGGGAACGAATTCGGGTCGCAGCGAGTCCTCGTTCTTGAATACTCCGCGGTCGCTTTTCTCGGAACGCGAAAACAATTTTTCAGGCATGCGCTAGGAAAACGAAGCCAACGAATAAAAAACGATTTAAAGCGCGGGAACGCCAGCGAGAACGGAAAACACGCCTCACTGCGGCAGTCACTGTAACAGTCACTGCAGCGCGTATTCTTCTTCGAATACGACGCGCTTGCACTCGGGAACGAACTGCAGCGCTTGCGCGATGAAACGAAGCTTGCGCATAATGAACTCGGCGTCCTTCTTCGCTTTCGCCGGAACCGTCACTCTCGCGGTTGCCGCGCCAGCATCGAAAACCGCTTTCGCTTCGAACGCCGCCAACAAGTCTTTCTCGAGCGCCGCGATTTTTTCGTTCGCGCCGCGGAAAACGCTTTTGACTTCAAAATCGTACTCGACGTCGAAACCCGCGAGATCGTGGTTGAAATCAACGCGCACGCGTCCGCCGCTAACGCTCTGGACGCGGCAACGAGCGCCGTCGATTTCGAGAACGAGGCCAGGCTGCGGCTTAATGCCTTGCTCCGCGAACTTCTGCATTGACACGAGGCGGACGAGTTCCGCGTTTCGCTCGCCGAAAGCGTTCGCCGTAGGAATCTTGACGGACTTCTTTTCGCCTGCGCGAGAGCCGATGAGTGCTTCGTCAAGCCCCTTCAACACTTGCGCTTTCCCGGCTGCGACGAGCACGGGCTTTTCCGCGGGCGTGGATTCAAACGCTTTCCCGTCGACTTTCCCCGTGAATTCGAGTTCGACGAAATCTCCTTCCGAAACAACTGCGGCGTCGCCGACCGGTTTTTTCTCGGTTTTCTCAGTCTTTTCAGTTTTAACCATTAAATTCACCCTGTAGCGCCGAGAATCTGCTCGACGAGTTTCTTCGAGTAACGAACTTGTTCTATTTGCGCGGGAAACGGGTCGTACGAGTTTAAAGCAGTGCCGTCGAAGCGCACGGTTATTGAAACCGGTACGGTGGCGTTAACCGCGCTGCCTGCGCCGCCCGCGCCGCTTGCGCCGCCCGCCACGACGAATCCTTCGACTTCAACCGAACGCATGCGGCTGCGGAAAGCGCTCGAAACGTCTTGCGCGGAAAGCGAACGCGAGTCGTTCATGGCGGAAAGGCTTTGAAACATTATTTCGCCGTCTTCGAGTTGCAAGCCGGCGCGCCTTAAAACAGCGGAACCGTCGCCGCAAAGGCTTGCCGTGAGTTCCGCGACGCGCGACACCGCCGAATCGACGGATTCAACGGAATCGATTGACTCAATGGGCTCGACGGATTCGTTTGCGCCCGAAACGTTGAGTTCGGAAGCGTTGACTGCGGAAAAGTTTTCGGAATTATTTTCGGAAGCGTTGTCGGAAGCGTTGAACGAAGGCGCAGCGAATGCGGAAGCGTTTAACTTGAAGTAAAAGTCGTTGTCGCGCAACGGGCCCATGACGCCGTAAACGCCTTTCACGGATTCAAGCGCCGACTTGAAAACGCTTGCGCCGCCCGCGCCGCCGCTTGCGGCGGAACCGTTGCAGTAAGCGAACGCGTCGCCGCCGAAGTAAAGAATCTTCGCGTTAACGAAAGCGCTGCCCACGAACGGCGAACCCGGCTGCGGCGTAGGCGTAACAACGGTTTCATCATTAGAGTACATGAGCGGCCAGAAAAACTCTATGAAGAAGAACGCGATTAACGCTATCGTCCCCCAGTACAACAATTTCTTCTTTTCCAAAAACGCATTACCTTCAAAGCCAAAGCTTTCCTAAAACTCGTTCAACCTTTCAACTGCGAGTCGTAAACGCCGTCGCTGATTTCCTTCGTCACCGCCTTCGGATTCTTGCCTTCAACGGTGACTCCGAGGCTCAAACACGTGCCGACTACTTCCTTCACGCCCGCCTTCAACGAACGCGCGAGCGAAGCGCTTTGCTTCCCGCGCGCGACTTTAACGCACTGCGCGATCGTCAGATTCCCTATGGTCTTCTTGCCTTTCACGCCCGCTTCTTCCTTCACCGGCTCCTTCAAGCCGAGTTCCTTCTTTATGAGGGCGCTAGTAGGCGGAGTGCCGACTTCGATTTCGAACGAGCGCGCCGCCTTGTCTACGACGACTTTAACCGGCACGTTCATTCCCGCGAAGTCTTTCGTCTTCTCGTTGATTGCCGCAATCACTTGCCCTATGTTCACGCCAGTAGGCGCGAGCGACGGGCCGAGCGGCGGGGCGGGGCTCGCTTTGCCGCCTTCAACCAACGCTTGAATCGTTATCTTCGCCAAAACTATCACCTAAGCTAATTGAGTCTGCGCTTTCCGCGCATCTCGCGCCATCCTTTCAGCGTAAAACGCGTGCTTCGCGTTCTGCCAATAAAATTCGGAACAGAAGAGCAATTATTTTGGCTGCCTAGGCTTTAAATGCTTTCCCGGCGCCCTAAGATAACGCCCTTCCGTTAAACTCCCAAAATCAACGCCGCCGCAAAGCAAGACGCCCGAGTTTTTCGCTTTCTTTAACGCGCTTACTTCTGCCGCTTAATTTGTTGTTTGACTCCAGTCGCGTAGTCAATGACCGCGGTTAAGTGACCGCCCGGGATGTTAGAGGTAATCGCGCGCGTCCTAAACGCGTTCATCAAACCCACTACGTCTTCTTCAAACAAAACGGTCCTTGCCATTGAAGTTTTCAGCGGCCAACGCCTGTCGCGAGGAAAAAGCATGTGAACGCCAGTAGCAGCGTACAACAAATTTTTGATTCTCCCGGGTTTTACTCCCGGTTCGCTCGCTTCTTTGAGCAACGCCCTAAACAAGGCAACCCTCAAATCCGGTTCGGCGTCTGCCACCAGCTTCGCCTTCAAATCCGGGTGAAGCGACCCATTCTTCGTCGGGTCAACCATTCGGTCCGAAACGGCTTGAATCAAACGCCCGACATGCGCATCGATTTTTCCCGCGTCGGCGGCAGTCAAAGGCAAGTTGCGCGGAGTCAACTCCCTAAAACCGATAACCGCTCTGGGCTTGGCTTCAGCTTCCGTAATCATCTCCCGAAAACGGTTGATTGCAAGTCCGCGCACCCCGTTTCTGTTCGGTAACTCCAAAACTTGGCGCGCGCCAGCAATCGCTTGGCTTGCAGCCGAATGAACGCGCGCCCTTCCGCCAGGTCTAAATCCAGCTATCATAATCACCTTAAAACGGCTTCAAACACCAAACCTTTTTGATTCACGCTTTTATTTAACACCGCCTTAGTTTAAATCGTTTCTAAACCACAATAACAAGCGGATGCAAGTAAAAGCGGGCGACGAAAATAAACGGCGAGTGAAATGAAAACCGGCAAGGAAAGCAAGGCGAGAACGGCGAGACGGGCTCAATCGACTTCGTTTTCACTCTTCGTGGTTTTGATTGCAGCGCTGCTGCTCACCGGATTCGCGTTCTACGCTTACGGAAAACTCAGCGCGAAAGCGGGCGCCGGCGCCGGCGAAAACGCCCAGGCAACCGTCGAAGCCAACGGCCCCGTCGAAAACCTGATTCGAGTCCTCGATTCCGCGAACGAATACGTTTTCTCGAACAACACGATTACGATTGTCGAGAAAGCGGGTTACGCCAAAGCAAGCGACGGCAACGGCAAAACGACGTATGAGGAAGAATTAAGCTTCGCCAACGGAGGTGAAACCGAGTTCGAAACAGGCGTAGTCGACGTCGTGCCCCCCATAATGCAACGCTTTTACCGTTACGCGAACGCGCAACGCGCGCCCGCTCCAGGCAACCAAAACAACGCTGGAACGTTGGGCGGCAACGCGATAGAATTCGCTTCAAACGAAGGGAAAGAAAACGGAGTCGGCGGAAACGCCGAAAACAGCGGAATCAGCGAAATCATTTCCAGCCGCAGCTTGTCGCTTCAAACATACTTTTCCAGAGTGAAAATAACGCCCGGCGGAATACTGCGCACCACCGCGAAAGCAGACTTAGCTTTAGCAGTAGGCGTTGACACGCTCAACCAAGTGCCGATTCACTTGCTTACGAACGCTGAACTCAACGAAGAGGAAGCGCAACAGTTTGTGGCGCTTACGCAGAAAATAAACGCGTTGGAATTGAATCCCGCGCAAGCGAAAGAGTTGGAACGAAAACTGAACAAAGCGTTCGCGGAATACTCAAGCAAAGGCAAACCGCTGCGGGAGTGGTTCGCTTACGCTGACTTCGTCATAGTCAGCCTCGCCTCGAGCGAGGAAGGGCGGAAAGCGTTCCCCGAAAAAATAGTGTTCAACGTGTCGGAAAAAGAACCCGAAGCAAAATACGAGTTTGAACTAATCAAGGAGCTCGAAAGCGGAGTGGCGCTCGCGCCGATTACCGGAGGCGCCGCGAAATACGTTTCCTACGGCGTGACGGAAGACGAGACGGGAACCAAAAAAGTGGTTTTGACGGCTTTCGTTGACGCCGACTACGATAAAAAGCAGTTGCCATTCGATTCACTTTCCGGGGAATTGCGCTTCTTCGTGTTTCGCGGTTCACCCGTAACTATTCCGATTGAAATCAAAGTCGACCACGAGAAAACGAAGAGTTCGCTTCAACTGACGAAAGGAGTCTACGGCGCAGCGTGCAAGCAAGGCGCGATAACGCAGCCGCCGAAACTAGCGAGCAAAACGGAGCTCGATTCGCTTCAAGCGGCGAAAAGGACTAAGGAACAATTGCTGGCGAAGTGTTTGAAGGAAGGAAGCGCGGTGGTAAATTACGCGCGGAACTACTGCGGCGTCGCCTACGACGAAGGTTGCTCCGACTTCTGGCTTTCCGACTTGAAAGCCGGCAGAACGCCTAAAAAATTCAATTGCGCGTGCTTCGTCACGTTCGCCTTGGAAAAATCTGGTTTGAACGGGTTTTACACGCAATCCGCGCCTAGTTTGCTTGAACTCACGAAACGCAACGGCGGACTCGAGGTCAAAGCGAACGAGCTTTTGCCAGGCGATTTGGTGTTCTTCAAAACCTATCCTGGTTCGGCAAACGGAGAAATAACTCACGTCGAATTCTACGCCGGAGACGACGAGTTGCTCGGATCGGGAAATCCGGTGCAAACCCACGATTTTTGGGAACGCTTCGCGGCGTACTACGAATGCAATTCAACCGCGTACGGGAAAACAAAGTGCGCCGCCGACGCGAAGTGGTGGGGCAAACGAATTTACAGAACCGCGTTACGCGTAATCCCGTCTTGCGTCGAGTACACGAAATTGGAGCGAGCGGAAAACGCGGGTTGAAGCGCCGCGCTTGCTGCCTTGAAAACCTGTTTAATTTAATACTTGAAACGCGTTTCGTTAAGCGTGGAAATCGATTTTCGGGACCCAACGCAGTTAATCGCGTTAGCGCTAGTCGCAATCGTAATCGCCGCGATAGCGTTAACATTCGTATTCAAGCCGCCGACGGAAGTCAACCCCTCCGTAATTCCAAGCGGGGTTCCCGGCGTTTCGCCTTCTTCAACGCAGCCGCCTTTGCCTTCGATTCTTGCGTCGCAGCAAAAATACGATTACGGCAATTTCATGCTCGACTCGAAACGCGAAACGCAAACCGCAGCCGCAGGCGGGGAAACAAGCGATGAAGAAACCTTAACCAACAAAGGAAGCGGTGCGGCGAGGTTCGGCGTGGCTGAAGTCTTCCCTCGCGCGGGAATCAACGACGTGGAAATAACTGCGCCGCCTGAAAACGATCCCGTGCGACTCGGCGCGACGCGGCACATTGACGCGAACCCGTTGACGCAGCTCACGGATTTCGAGCTAGCGGCAGGGCAAAACGTTTCCTTCTCGGCGCGCTCTACTAAAACGGATTTGGCGGAAAAAGCGCCGGTGCGATTGCTTACGGACGCGGAATTAACCGCTTTTCAACGCCTGGCGCTCGCGCCAGTGCTCGCGAAAATAGCTGAACTCGTTTTGCCGTTGCAGCAAGCGCGCGCGTTGGAAGCTAAGGTAAACACGGCTTTCACGCGAATCAAGGCGCAGCAGAACGCGTTCGAGGATTACGTTGACGCGGTGGAAGAGTTCGTTGATGAAATACACGACGAAACCGTCGCGGCGGAACGCGCGAAACCAACCCCGCGCCCGACGCCCGACGTCTCAAAGATGCAGTTCCCGATTCCGACGCCGCCAGCGCAACCGACTCAAGAGGAAATCTTGGCGTTGTTTCCGAAATTGCCTGAAAAAATCGTTTTGACCGTAAGCGAAAACAATCCCGCCGACGTAGAATTAGCGTACCTAAACTCCCAAAACTACTTAGGCCAGGCGCTGTACAAAATTAACGGAGAAGCAGCGAAATACCTCCAAGTTTCAGCGGAAAGACTCGAAACCAATTACTTAATCACGGTCAGCGGGGACGTCGAGAAAACGATTAGTGAAAACAGGATTCCGTTCGACGAAAAAAAAGGCGAGATAGAAATATCGTTTTCGTTGCTGCCTACGGAAACCAAAAAAATTCCCGTAACAATAATAGTCAAACACACGGAAAAAACAATCGAGGAAGATGCTGGAAACGAAGGAACTGAAGGAACCGAACCCGAAATCGGAGACGAACCCGCATTCAAAGAACAACTTAAAAATTCGGTGTCTGAAAAATGCTTGGAAGACGCCAAGAGAGTCGCCGATATAGCGATGTCTTACGAGGAAAAAACTGTTCCCGAATGCGAATGGGCTAGAAAAAACGGGGGAATGTGCGCTTGCTTCGCAAGCTTTGTTTTGAAGAAAGCAGGAATCAAAGGAATAACGGAATCACAAGTCCAACGACTTTACGACCTAGCGTTACGAGCAGGCGGAATTCTAGTTAGCGAGCCAACTCTTCATCCAACTGGCGACGGCTTAATCCAAGGGGATTTAGTTTTCACTAAAACATATCCCGGAAGCAACTACAAAATTTCTCACGTAGACGTTTTCGTTGGAAAAAGCTTCGTCGTAGGCGGAGGAAGCAAATTACCGAGTTACCGCAACTTGCTCACGTACAAAATGTACAACGGCGAATACCAGTGCAACCAAAAAGACTGCGAAGGCAGCACGACGAACATTCCAAAATACCAGGGCGCGATTCGCGTTATACCTAGTTGTATTCAAGCAATGAAAAGCGCAAGCTAGAAACGAAAAACGAATAAACAAAGAAACGGCGTTTACTGCGGTAACGCTTTAATCGTACCCATCTTGATGGTGACGGGAATCGGCACCGCGACTTCAACGAGCTCGACGGTGACCTCTTCTTTCACTTTGTCAATGCGCACGACTTTAGCTTTTTCTCCCTTGAAAGGCCCGCTCGTAATCTCGACTAGGTCGCCCTTGACGAGCTGGAGCTCTTGCGGCTTGCTTTCGAGAAGCTCCTTGATTTCTTCCAGCGAAATCGTTTTCTGAAGCACGCCTTTCACGTGCGGAACCGCCGCCGTCAAGCGCTTCGCTTCCACGTCGTTCAACGCCTCAACGATAATGTAACCTTTAAGGCGCGGGGAAACGATTAACGCTTGCACCGGCGCCTTGCTCTTCTTGATTTTCTCTTGAAGCAAATCCGCGACAATGCTTTCCTGGCCCGCGGTCACGCGGTAAGCGTACAACAAAATACAACACCCCTGAAAACGAATTTCAAAACCAAATCAAAAACGAATTAAACGAAAAAGTTTAACTGAATCTTCCTTTTATGAACAAGGCAATCATCGCTATGGTGAAACCAGCGAGCCCGATGATAATCATCCCGATTGCGGTTGTCAACGCCATTTGCTTGTACTCGGGGCCGCCCGGCTTGTGCGTAATCGCGATTACGCGCTTGCTTTGCGCGACGAACGCTTCCAAACCAGCCTTCAAACCCAAAGCCAAACCCCCCTTTATTCTTCTTTCCGAAACGTCAAACAAAATTTCAAACGAAGTCGAGACTCAATTCTTCAACGTCTTCCGCAGCACCGGAATCCAAGTGAGGCGTAATCCCCGCCATCACCGCGAGAACGCGAATCCCTGCGTCCTTCGAATCGTCAACGTTCGCACCCCAAATAATGTGCGCGTCTTTAGCCATGTGCTTGCTAATCGCTTGCACGGCGGCTTCCGCTTCTCCGAGCGTCATGTCGCTGCCGCCCGTGATGTTGATGAGCGCTTTGTTCGCAGCCTTCAAATCCAAGTCCAACAATGGGGATGAAAGCGCTTTTTCAGCTGCTTGAACGACTCGGTCGCGTTGTTCCGCGTTCCCCGCTTCCCCGAGCCCGATGACGGCTGTTCCGCTGCCGCCGAGAATCGTGCGCACGTCCGCAAAATCGAGGTTCACGAGCCCGGGCTTGGTGATGAGCTCCGCTATTCCTTTGACGGAGTTCGTGAGCACGCTGTCCGCGACCTTGAACGCCGCGTTGAGAGGCAAATCCGGCACGAAAAAGAGTAGCTTGTCGTTCGGAATCACGATCGTCGTATCCGCTTCCTTGCGCAGTTTCTCCAGCCCTTCCAAGGCGTTGCGCATGCGTTTCGTGCCTTCGCTCGCGAAAGGCAGCGTCACGACGCCTATGACGAGCGCGCCTGCTTTCTTCGCTTCGCGCGCGAAAACGTGGGCGCTTCCCGTGCCCGTGCCTCCGCCCATTCCGCACGTGACGAAAACGAGGTCTATTCCCGTGAACAACGCCTTCAAGTCTTCAAGGACTTCTTCCGCGGCTGCTTCGCCGACTTCCGGGTTGCTTCCCGCGCCGAGTCCCCGCGTTTTTTTCCTTCCCAAAAGCATTTTCTTGTCGCACGAAATCGTGAGCAAGTGTTGAGCGTCCGTGTTCGCCGCCACGATTTTCGCGCCGGCGATGCCGACTTCGTGCATTCGGTTGATGGTGTTGCTGCCGCTTCCGCCGGCGCCGACTACGACGACTTTCGGCACGCTGTCCTTGAGAAGCGCGAGAATCTCTTCGTCTTCCTTTGACGCGGGTTTTCCGCCGCTTTCGATGATAGCGAAATCTTTTTTTTCACCAGCCATGCGTTTTCACTTCACAAAAAATTTAATTTAATTTAATTCAATTTAAAAAAACTTTAAACGGCGTTTCCAAAATTTTGAGTCCCACTCAAGAGTAGTGGTTTAAAA
Source organism: Microcaldota archaeon (assembly GCA_964580705.1). Classification (GTDB taxonomy): domain Archaea; phylum Micrarchaeota; class Micrarchaeia; order Norongarragalinales; family Norongarragalinaceae; genus CAITNU01. The sequence goes on from CAZOKY010000012.1 coordinate 21,604, forward strand.
CTCCGAGTTACTTAATGAACGCTGCACTTTATTAAAGCTTGCGGACGCCCGCTGAAAAGGCAAGGAAAGGAAGGAAAAATGGTTTTTACTTCGAATACGAAACGCGTTTGGCGCGACGTACGCTCCCTCAAAATCCAAGGCGCTGAAAACGTGGCGAGCGAAGCGGTCGACGCGCTCGCGGCGGAAATGAACGCGTTCAAAGGCGCGGCCCGCGAATTCCCGAAACACTTGATGGAAACAATCGATTTCTTAAAATCGGCGAGGCCGACCGAGCCCGCGTTGCGCAACGCCCTCCGCTTCATCGCGCTGCAAGCCGTGAAAAGCAAGGCGCGCGACGTCGGCGAATTAAAGCTTCTCGTCTCGCAAGAGGCGCGCGATTACCACGCTCGTTCGCTCGCGACGAAACTCAAAATCGCGGATTACGGCGTACGCCTCGTTCCCAAGCGCGGTTCCGTCCTCATCCACTGCCACTCGAGCACCGTCATGCGCATTCTCAAACGCAGCCACGACCAAGGCAAACGCCCCGTCGTAACGTGCCTCGAGACGCGCCCGCTTTACCAGGGGCGCAAGAGCGCGGCGGAATTGAGCGCTTACGGAATCAAAACGCGGCTGGCTGTTGACAGCGCGATGGCGCGCTTGCTGCGCGAAATGAAGAACGGCGACTGCGTATTCGTCGGGTGCGACGCGATTACCGCCGAGGGCGACCTCGTAAACAAAATAGGCACTGCTCCGCTCGCGATTTCGGCGGCGGAGCACGACGTAAAGCTTTACAGCGCGACGGGAACGCACAAGTTCGACCCTCTCACGTTGTGGGGCGCGCCGGAACCCATCGAGGAACGAGCGGCAAACGAAGTCTTGAACGCCAGCGAAGCGGCAAGAACCAAAATCAATTTAAGGAAAATCAAGATTTTGAATCCCGCGTTCGACGTAGTGGAAGCGAAATTCGTTACGGCGTACGTCACCGAGCTCGGCGTGATTCCGCCGCAAAGCCTTCTTGCGACGGTTTGGAAAGAGTTCGGCTTAGACAAAAAAGAAGGATACTGAAGAAAGGGAGGCGGTAGAAAATGTTTTTGTTCGACATCGGACCAATAATACTCGGACCGCCCGGATACAGTATTTACAGAATGATTTTCGGGGCGTCGATGCACGAAGACTACGCCATCTTGCTGCCCGTCGCCTTCATTTTAAGCTACGCGTTGAACTTGGTTTTAACCGCGTTGATACTCAAGTTTTGCGGAAAACCGGTCGCGAAAAACGCTAAAAAAATATTGTTGACGATTTTAGGCACCACAGTCATAATTTTCGTAGTCGAATTCCTCGATGTTTTGCACGGGGTAATCAGCGCCGTCGCCATGCTCTTTGTTTACGCCATAGTTTTTTCGAAAAATTTTGGTTTGACGCCTTCGCAAGTGATTTGCGCCGCGCTGTGCTTCGCCATCCTTACAAACCCGTTTTTTTATTACGCGGTTGCGCCTGACTGGAAAACCGAGTTCAATTACAGGAATGGATTGAGAATGTCGTGCACTTCTTCGCTGGCTATGGACGCTGCTTGCTACTATGAAAACTCGACGTGGCGGTCCACAGGACGCGTTACCCCAGTTCCCGACGCTTGCTTTAAACTACCAGTTGAAGACAAAAGTTCAGGCGGCGAAAACTGTTTGAATTGCGCCACCAGATTCTGCTTCGACGACGTAAACAATCCGGCTTACGTTTGTTGCGGGCCAACGCCTAGCTAATCGGGTCAAGCGAACGCCAGGCTTGCGAACGCGATTACGCCGACGAGCATCGCCGCCAACGAAGCGTTGCGCGCGAACTGCAGCGTTTCACGCGACTGGCTAACCCAAGTCTTGAGGACGACCGCAACGAGCAGAGCGTCAGCCGCGATAATCAAAACCCCGTAAGGCAAAAACAACGCGGGCAAAGCGAACAACGGAAAAAAACTTAGTACGACGCCCGCGTAAACGAGGGCATCCGCAACGATTAC
>CAZOKY010000013.1:0-23423 GCA_964580705.1 Microcaldota archaeon
TCGAAAGCGTTCCTCATCGAAATGGCTTGGGTCGGAGCCCTGCTCACGATAATCGTTTTAGGCCTTTTCGTGGCGGACCTGGAAGGCTTTTTGCCGATGGAAGCGGCGAAAGCGGGGACGATGGCGTTTTGCGTGATAATCTTGTTCCAGCAATTCTTTGCGTTCGAAGCAAGCTGCCCCCGCAACAAGACGATTATCGAAAGCGGATTGTCACGCAAAAAGTGGCTCTTGCTTTCCTTTGCGTTCTGTCTAACGACGCAAATCGTCATAACCGAGTGGCAGCCCGCGCAAGCCGTATTCCAAACGGTCGCGCTCAGCGCGTTCGACTGGATTCTCGTTCTCGCGCTAGCGTCGACCGCGCTCATCCTGCCGGAAATAGCGAAGGTATTGAAAGGAGAAACCCGCAAGAAAACCGCGGCTTAGCCAAAACGGGATATAGCGCGAAAACCAAGAATCGTTTAGTCTAGCCGACTATCGTTTCCTGCGCACCGCCTTAATCAAAGCGTCAATCCGCTCGTCGAGGTAATTCTTGTCGATTTTGTTGTCGAGCGCGCCGTCGACTTTGTCGAGCTCCTTCTTCAACGCAATCGCCGCGTCTTCCAGCCCGAGAATCTTGTGTTCCACGTCGCTGAAACCCGCTTCCGTCGCTTTCCGCAAATCGTAAATCGTTTTCACGAGCCAAGCGAAAACGCCTAAGACGGCTACCACGAGAACGAAAGAAATTAACCCGAAATCGCTCACTCCAACACCACCTTTGAAAACCCTAAATCAAAAACCCTGAAACTCGGTTCAATCGTTTTCCTTTTCCTTGTCTTTCTCCTTCTTTTTCCCTACGGGGCGCACAGCCACGAAACGCCTCTGTTCCTTCTCCAATTGAATCGCGCGCTCTTCCTCGAGTTCGTGCGCCGCGCTGACGAGCTTCTTCTCGACGAACGCCGCCGTCGCCTTCGCCGCCGCCTTGTCGCGAAGCTTAGCCGTGTTCTTCCTGAACTCGTTCAAGTAAAAACTGACTTCGTTCAACCTGCTTCCCGCGTTTCCGAAGCCGCGCTTGGACTCGCGCGAAAACCAGTACAACGCGGCGGCGAACGCCGCCAAGCCGAGAAGGAAAAACCCGATTATTAACGCGAAAAGCTCTATTGATTCCATTTGCCGTCAACCCACCGACGCGAATTCAAATTCCAACCCAATTTTCCTTGCGTTTCAACCCATACAGCCTTTAGTTTAACCCGCCGCCTTTAATTGCTTTCGCGTTGGCGCGCGTCTTGAAAACTGCGATGAGCACGACTGCCACGCAAGCCAACGCCAAAAGGAAAAGCCAGTCCGCGTTCGCGGAACGCACGACGTTCAACTGCAAAAACGCCTTCCCGAACGAACCGTCAGCGCTTTCAACGCCTTCAACGCCCGTCGAATCAACGCTTGAATCAACGCTCGAATTAACGCCGGAAACAACGCGCGCTTCCACCGTGTAAACGCCTTCAGCCTGCGGAGTCCAAACAACGCCGAACACGCGCTTCTCTCCGGAAGCAACCGACGCAAAACCGGAATCCAGCGACGCCACGACGCTTTCCCTCAATTCCTCGTCCGATGAAGCGCTTTCACCCGTAATCGTAACTTTCAAGGAAACGTTGAGCGCGTTCGCCCCATCATTCGAAAACAACGCCGCGAATTCAACCGCGCGCCCCACGCTCGAACGCCAAGACTGAAGCACCGCGCTATCGTCGCGTTCCCCGCCTCGCGTGACGACGAAACTCGAAAGCGAACCAGCCACGTCCGGCTTAGGAATCTCCGGAGTCGGAACCTCGGTCGCCGCAACCGATTCCGCAGCTGCGTCTGGCGACGCGGAAAACAATTCGGGCGAAGCGGAAGGCGATTCGGGCGATTCAGTCGATGGGAGTGGCTCAACGAACGAAGTCACGGTCAAACTTCGTTCCTCGCTTTCCCCGCTCCCGCCGGCGGAGTCAACGCAACGCACGCTCCACATCCATTCGCCCGCCGAAACGTCGGCGCGCGCGATCACAGGCAAATTCTTTTGAGCGGTAACGTTCGCGGCGTCCGCCCCGTTCACCAACACAGTGCAAGCCATCGGCGACTGGCCGCCAGCGGTGAAACCGAACTTGACTTCGCCCGCTGCGACGCTCGCCCCGGCATCCGGCGAATCCAAAGACACGCTGAACGCGCTCACGCTCGCCGCTGCCGCAATCGAAAGCAAAGCCGCAGCGAAAAATATCAGTGGAAAAACGCTTGAACGCAACAACGCAACCCCCCACTTCCCAACGCCTAAACCCCCTAACCCGTTTGTTTTTTACGTTTGAAAGCGTAAATAAAGCCTTCGATTAACGAGCTTCCCTCAAACGCGCCGAAGCCGCAGCCGCGCGCCACCACGCGCCACCGCGCACCGCCGCACCGATAATGTTTTTAAACGGCTGGCAGTAATTCCCACCGCGATTTTTCTTTGCTAAAATTAACTAAAAAAAGTGTTTAAACGAAAATGCATTTCCATCACCTCTTCTCTTGGCTCCGCGGATTGTTCGGCTCGCGAAAAACGTTCAGCCTCGGGCTCTACGGCGCAGTCAACACCGGAAAAACGACGCTGGCAAACCGCATCAGCATGGATTGGACGGGCGAACCCGTCGGCACCGTAAGCGAGATTCCTCACGAGACGCGCGCCGTGCAAAAGAAAGAGCGAATCGAAATCAACGTCGACGGAAAACGCCTTACCATGAATCTCCTTGACATGCCGGGCATCGCTACTAAAGTCGATTACCGCGAATTCGTGCGATTCGGAATGAAGCCGAACGAAGCGCAGCAGCGCGCGAAAGAGGCGACGAAAGGAATCGTGGAAGCAATCAAGTGGCTCGAACACGTGGACGTCGCGCTAGTCGTCATGGACGCGTGCCAAGACCCTTACACGCAAGTCAACCTTACGATTTTAGGCAACCTTGAAGCCCGCAACATTCCAGTCATTATAGTGGCAAACAAGATTGACAAGAAGAACGCGAAGCCGGAACGTATCCGCACGGCGTTTCCGCAGCACAAAGTAGTCGAAATCAGCGCGCTGAAAGGCGATAACATCAACGGCTTGTACAAGGAAATAGCGAAAACCGCGTAGCGCAGCGAAAGATAAAAAAAATAAGAGTGAAAACTGGAAATGGCTGTTCAAATAGAATTTCTTTCTTCGGGCACTCTCGCGAACAAGACTAGCGCGCAGAAAATCAAGTTCATTCTCGACGCCGTCAAACAGGAAAAAATCGTGGTGCTCGAACAGGCGTTGACGCCCGCGGAAGAAAAAGAATTGATTACGCAGACGATGGGCACCGTCACCAAAAAGTTTCCGGGAATCGAAGTCTCGTCGTTGAGCGGCGCGCCCGCGAGCGACTTGCGTTCCATGCTCATACAGCTTCTAGGCGGGAAAGCGGGGCTCACGGTCGTCGGCCCGTCGAACCTCGTCAAGCAAATCAAGCGCGACCCCGGCAAGCTTCGCTTGCTCACGAACGGTTGACGCTCGATCAACGCTTTTATCACGTTTACGTTTTTAATTCGGTTGAAGGTTTCGGGGTGTAAAAAGCTAGTGCCTCACAAGTGCGTCCGCTGCGGACACGTATACGTAAATAACTCGCCTGAACTCCTCAAGGGGTGCGGTTGCGGTTCGCGAGTCTTCGTCTTCCTCAGGGACGACCAAGTAACTCTGAAGGAACTCGAGCAAAGCGGAATCGTTCCGAGCGACGAGCAAAAAGAGAAAGCGGCGGAGGAAGCGATTGACGCGAAGGAACTCGCTTGGCTCGAAGAAGAATTGTCCCCTCTAGCCGTAGAAAAACCGGTTACAATCGATTACGACGCGGCTGAGAATCTGCGCGTGCTCGAGCAAGGAACGTACGAGCTCAACGTTTCCTCGCTCATGAAGGGCGACCCGCTCGTCGTCAAGAGCGAGAAAGGCGTTTACTACATCCGCCTCCCCGAGTTCAGCAAACGCCGCGCTGCGGCGGCTGCCGCCCGCCGAAAGAAAAAGTGAAAACGCGCTACGCTAGAATATTGCACGCGTCGCGCCACAATGCTTCGTCGCCTTCATCGCAAGACGGAGCCGCGCCGCAAACGCGGTATTCTTTCACGCATAAAGCGCTGCGGTAGAAAACCAACCACCCGCCGTAATTTTGAGTGTTTTCGGCGTTGAATCCCGGCGGGCAAGGGGAAGAAAACGGGAAAACGAGGCGGAACTCGCTGGTCACGTTCTTTCGGCAAACCAATTCGATTCCTTGCACGAAATTCGCGGCGGCAACGCTTTGCTGCACGGCGGGCGACGGAGGGTTCTGAGTGCCTTGGTTTTCCTGGTTTTGCTGGTTTTCCGGAATCCCCGGATTTTCTTTGTTTTCAAGCTCGCCCGGCATTTGGCTTCCATAGTTGTCCTGGTTTTCCAAGGGCGGAAAATCCGACTCCGATTCAGGGGAACGAAATTCAATTCTTGCCTGAAACGGGTTCTGAGCTTTGTTGCCGACGTGCTTAACGGATTTAAGCGAAATGCTCACGGAATCAAACGAGTAATCCGGCTTTGAAATAAGCAAGGGAGGAAGCTCGCCGAACGTTTTTTCCTTCAAAAAAATCCTGTCCGCACCGAAATCCGTGACTTCAAAAACGAGTCCCCCGATTTTCACCGAATCATCGAGACAGAAAGAGAAAACGCCCGATCCTTCGAACTCGTTGCTCGAAACGATTATCGATGCTTCCTCATTCAATCCGAGCCGTGCACAGGAAACGATTATTTTCGCGTTGTCCTCCAAAACCCACGGCTGCCCCAAAAAATATTCCGCGTCATCGGAATTCAAAGGAATAATGAGGTTATTGATTTCGCCGCTGCGCCACACTTTCCACGCGTCTTCATCCCCGGAAGACGAATAAAAACAATTCGGGGCAGGTGTCTTGAAAGCCTTCTCCAAAACCGAAGCCGCGCCGCCTAACAGCCTGCGTCCCGACACGTCGTAATACTCCACCGTCTTCCTGCTGCCGATGACAACGGTTTTTTCCGCGTAAACGCCGGCCGGAAGAGCGCCGCCGGGCCTGTTAAAGCAGTTTATTGTCCGCGTGTCGGAAGCAGGTTTAAGGTTGTAAGAATGATGAACTTCTCCGTCCAGCAAGGAAAACGAGTCCACGGAGTAAACTTTCGTCCTCTTCAAGTCTTTGAAGCGCACTTCCAAAAACGTTCCCGAGTAAACTAAAACGTCGTCTCCGTTGTTAGTCAACGTCACTGAATACAACGAAGCTTGAGCGCACGTTTTCGCGTTGAAAAGGTTTGCAGCAGGCTCAATTTCTTCCACCGTAGTAGTCAGCAAAGGCGTAATCGTCAAATCGAAGTCAACGGAAACCGTTTTTTTAAGAGGTTTCGGTTCGACGGCGCTGACCGCTAAAACGAGGAAACAAAAAACGAGCGCAAAAACGATTTTTTTCAAGGAACTCAACCGAACAAAGATTGAGCGGCGTTACTTCAAATACTTTTTGATTCGCCGCTTCTCGTTGTGCTTGAACACCGTGCGGCCGTTCGCGTTGTTCGTCGTCCGCTCGCCGAACCCGCGCGCCCGCGCGAGATCCACTTCGTTTGCTTCCCAACCGCCTTGCTTCGTGCGCTGCGCTACTATCGCGAGCGTGTTCACGACTCGCGCGCCCGCACTCCCCGAACCCGCGCCTGCTTCGCTTGCAGCGCGCACGACGTCGCTCATTGCGGCGCGGCTCGCTTCGCCGTAGCAAGCAGCGAAAAGCGCGATTCGCTTGCCGCGCCAAACGCCTTCGTTTTCCTTCAACGCGCGCAACACACGGTCGCTCGCGTGATTCCACAGGAAGCGGCGGTGAGTCGTGAAACCGAGGAAAACCAAGTCCGCCCACGCCACGCCGGAGAAATCGTTTTTCGCCGACGACGGCGATTCGCTTGCTTCGCGCGTTCCTTCCGTTATTTCGCGCGCCAAGCGCAACAGGACGTCGTCTTCCTCGCACGTCAAAACAAGTATTTTCATGAATTTTTCAAACCTCTTTTTTGCTTCAGCGATTATTACGGGGTTTTAAATAATAATGCGGCGTATTTCAACGCGGTGGGTTGAAAGTGAAGAAGAAAGCTAAAACTACTAAAACCAAGGCGGCTTCCAAAACCAAAGCCAAAACGAAAACCAAAAAATCGGCGCGCGAATCTTCAAACCGCCGCGTCTTCGTTTCTCCAAGCGTTCTCGCAATAGATTACGCCCGTGCTGGGGAAGAAATCCTGAAGGCGGAACACTTGGGCGCCGACTCGTTTCACTTCGACGTAATGGACGGCCGCTTCGTCCCAAACATTTCGTTCGGCCCGGATTTCGTGCGCGACCTCCGCAAGGCAAGCAAAAAACCGTTCACCGTTCATCTAATGATTTCCGACCCGTACAAATACTGGCGCGAGTTCGCGAAACACTTGCGGAACGGCGACGCAATCGTTTTCCACGTCGAGACGGTGAGCGACGAAGGCGAAGCCAACAAGCTCCTCAATGAAATACACGGCGCGGGAATGAAAGCAGGCGTTGCAATCGACTTGGAAACCAGCGTCGAGCGGGCGCTGCCGTTCGTGCAGTACTGCGACGAAATAATCGTGATGAGCGTCAAGGCGGGCTTCGGCGGGCAATCCTTCAATCTTCACGCTACGGAAAAGATCCGCAAGCTACGCAACGCAATCGACGCGCTGCCGCGAGGCTCGCGCAAACCCCTAATCGCGGTCGACGGCGGAATCAACGCCGAAACCGGGCGCACCGCCGCAGCAGCGGGAGCGGACGTTCTAGTTGCAGGCACGGCGGTTTTTCGCGCGAGCAACGTGGGCGACGCGATAAAAGCGTTGAAACGCGCGGGCGGCGCCTGAATCTGGTTAAAACTTCGAAGGAGAGGAAAAACCCAATGATGCGGGAAATCAAAACCAACGGCGCCGGCTTGAAAGAAGTCGGAAGTCTTTCAGTCGGCAAGCTGCCGGAAGCGTTTCAAGAAGCGCGTTCCGAGTGGATTGGAAACTTCGGCACTAGAGACCCGAGGAAGAGAAACAGGCAAGAAGAATTGCTGGCGGACATGGGGCACGAACTTTACCGTAGGGGAAAGTTGGGAGGCGCAACTCACTTCAAGGTAGGATTGTGGAAAAACAAGGTGCACTTTTGCATCGCCTCGCCTGAATTGAACGGAACGAGTTTCAAGCGAGGACTCGGCTTGCGTTTTTGGCACCCCATCAAACCGAAACCCCAACCTGAAAAACAAGGGAGCCTGGCACGCTCTGTTTTAAGTCAAGCAAGTCAAGCGGCGGCACTGCTTCATAAATAATTCACGCGCAAAACGTTTTAAAGAACGCCTTCGTTTCTAGCGAAAAGGTGGTCAAACTTGGGCGACGCTGAAGCAAAGACTAATCAAAACGAAACGAGTTACGCCGCGGAGTTCGCCCGCGACTTTTACGAAGCGGGAATCGTCAAATTCGGTTCCTTCACCCTCAAATCGGGAATGGTTTCCCCGATTTACCTCGATTTGCGCAGGCTCATTTCAAAGCCGAAGCTCCTCAAGAAGGTTGCGGCGGCATTGTGCGCTAAAGCGCGCGCCGACAAAATCAAGTACAAGCGCTTGGCGGGAATACCGTACGCCGGCATTCCCATCGCGGTCGCCATGAGCTTGAAGAACAGCAAACCCTGCATTTTCGCGCGCAAGGAAGTCAAGGATTACGGGACGAAGCAGGCTGTTGAAGGCGAGTTCAAGGAGAAAGAGCACGTTCTCGTAGTTGACGACCTCATAACTACTGGCGCTAGCAAGATTGAGTCCGTGGCGCCGTTGTTCGGCTGCGGTTTGAAGGTGCACGATTTCATCGTCATCGTCGACCGCGAGCAAGGCGGCAAGGAAGAGCTCGAGGCGAAAGGTTACGCCCTTCATTCCCTCATCAAGATAACGGACCTTCTCACGGAATTGAAGAAGCAAGGCTTGATTGATGAGGCGAAGTACAACGAAACGATTGCGTTCATTCAAAAAAACAAAGTGCAACAGGTGAAACCCGCTTGACGAATCCAATAATCAAGGAAAAAAAGAGCGTAATCCCAGCTTGCGACGTCGCAACGCTTGAAGAACTCGAGAATTTGGTGAAGTCCGTCGATTCCGTTAAAGGCATAGGCGGATACAAAGTCGGATTTTCGCTTGCATTACCTTACGGGCTCCCAGCAGTCGTGAAAGCAATCCGCAAACACTCGAAGAAACCGATTATTTACGACCACCAGAAAGCTGCGACCGACATTCCCGACACCGGCGTGCAATTCGCGCAAGCGTGCGCGAGCGCAGGCGTTGACGCAGCGATTTTGTTCCCGCAAGCCGGACCCGAAACCTTGAAAGCTTGGATTGGCCACTGCAAAAAGGTTGGACTCAAAATCATAGTCGGCGGAGAAATGACGCACCCCGCTTACCTGCAAAAAGACGGCGGCTTCTTGTGCGACGATGCTCCAAAACGAATTTATGAATTGGCGGCATCGCTAGGCGTCACTGACTTCGTCGTTCCCGGCAACAAACCCGATCGAATACGCTTCTACAAAGAAATAATCGAGAAAGCGGGCTGCGCCGCACCAGTCTTCTATTCCCCGGGACTCGTAACGCAAGGCGGAGACATCACTGAAGGCGCGAAAGCCGCAGGCGAACGCTGGCACGCGATAATCGGCCGAGCGCTTTACGGCGCTGGCGATGCGAGCGCGATGCGCGCAGCTGCGGAAAAACTGTGCGCGAAACTGGTTTTACCTAGCCTAAACCAATGAGAAGTTTTATGACGTTCAACGCTAAATTCATTTTAGCCTCATCGGCGTTTGCAGCCTGTTCAAGCTGGTCTTTCATTTGAGTTGAAATGTTACTTACAGCCGCTTTTCTGTCCTCGATTTTGGCAAGCAAATCAGGCGTATTAATACCGCCTGTTTGAAGCGCGTTCTGGTTTTGAAGAACAAACGATTTGAAATCATTACAGTGCGCTATAATCTGCTCTCCCTTGAGACCGAATTCTTTCGCCGCTTCTGTTTTCGCAGCGAAATCATTTATGGAGACGGAGTTATAATTCTGTGTGAGATGCTCTAATTGAACTCCGTCGCTGTTGAAAATATCGCTATATTGATTGAAAGTGGTTTGAAGTGAATTATTTTGAGAATTTTGTGAAAATCCGAACAGCCATATAAGGAAGAAAATAATCACAGTAAACACGACAGCCTGTTTCCATTTCTGATCCATCATGCACACCTCTTGAATTTTCACTCGCGTTCGAAAACAACGCGTCCGCACGCAATCGTCGCAACAGGCCAGCCCACGAGCTTTTTGCCTTCAAACGGAGTCCACTTCGACTTGCCGTGCAAGTCCTCGCCGCGCACCTTCTGCTCCATCTTCAAATCGCACAAAACGAAGTCCGCATCCTTCCCTTTCTCAACGACGCCTTTATCGTCAAATCCGTTGATTTTCGCGGGGTTAACACTCGTTGCTTCCACGACGCGTTCAAGCGTCAACTTCTTTTCGCTTACGGCGTTCAGCAACAATGGCAGCATAGTCTCAGTTCCGGGAAAACCGGCGGGCGCCTTCCAATAATCAGCAGCCTTCTCGTAATCAGCGTGCGGAGCATGATCGCTCGCAACGAAATCGATTTCCCCGCGCGCGAAAGCGCGAAAAACAGCTGCGCGGTCCGCTTCGCTGCGCACCGGCGGATTCACTTTCGCGTTGTTGCCGTTGTTCGCGGCGCGCTTCGCTTCCTCGGCATTCAAGAACAAGTGATGAGGCGTGGCTTCGCTCGTCACCGCAACGCCTTTCTTCCTCGCTTCATCGATGAGGACTATTTCTTCCGCGCAATTCAAGTGGCAAACGTGCAAACGCGCTTTCGTTTTTTCGGCGAGCGTCAACGCGAGCCGCGTAGCTTCGACCGCGCACTTCGGCGGGCGGACGCGGTCTTGCTCCGTAACGCCTTCCTTCAAAGCGATTTCCTTGAAGTGCTTCACGAGTGATTCGAGTTCCGCGTGAACGAGAACCCGTTTTTTCAAACTCGCCGCTAACTTGAAAGCGGCTTCGAGCGCTTCGCCTTGAACTAGCAGCGGGCCCGTACTCGAGCCCATGAAAACCTTTAATCCGACGAAGTCCGCAGCCGCCTTCTTCGCTTCAACGGCGTTCACGCTAGCGCCGTCTTTTGACTCGACGCCGAAATGCGCGTAGTAATTCACGCAACAATGATGCCTTGCCGCAGTAAGCTTGGTTTTAAGCGCCGCAGCGCTCGTAGTCGGCGGAACGCAGTTCGGCATATCGCAAACAGTCGTCACTCCGCCGGCCGCAGCCGCCGCGCCTCCGCTCGCGAAATCCTCCTTGTAATCCCACGCCGAGTCGGCGCCGCCCGCGCTGCGGAAGTGGACGTGCGAGTCAATGACGCCTGGAAGCAAAACGAATCCCGCGCGGCCGCACTCGAGTTTTTCGTCGAAAGGCGCGTTGATTTCCTGCCTGCTGATTTTCGTTATTTCGGCGTCGCACAAAACGTTGCACTCGACGAGCTTGCCTTTGCTCAAAATCCGCGCGTTCTTCAAAAGCAAAGTCATAATGGCATCACAACGGCACCACGGCGCCGCTTGCATCCCGCCGCGCTTTCCCGAAATCCGTCAACGCAGGCAAATCGCGCGGCGTAAAAACGGGCCCGTCCTTGCAAACGAGCCTGCTACCGCAGGCGCACTGCCCGCAAACCCCGTAACCGCACTTCATGAAACGCTCCAACGAAAACTGAATCGAAACGCGCTTCGCTTCGCAGACGCGCACTGCAGTCCGCATCATGCGTTCGGGACCGCAAGCGAAAACGCAATCGATTTCATTTTTTTCTTTTTTTCCTTCGTCCAACGTTTTTTCGAGCAGCGCGGTGCAGTAACCCTTGAAACCCGCGCTGCCGTCGTCCGTCGCAACGCGGAAATCGACGCCCAAACCGCGCAGCCGTTTTTCCAGTATGATGCCCGACTTGGTTTTAGCTCCCTCGATGAAAATAACGCTGATTTTCTTCGCGCGCAAGCGCTGCGCGAGGAACGCGAGGGGCGCAGCGCCGAAACCGCCTGCAACGCAAACGACTTTCTTGGCTTTCGCCGGAATCGAAAACGGTTTACCGAACGCGCCTTGAATCCCGACGCAATCGCCTTTTTTCAGGGCGAAGAGTTTTTCCGTGAAGGAACCAAGTTTAGCAACAGTAACCTCAAACCCTTGCTTGGTTTGACTCATTACTCCGAACGGCTTCGCGTCGACTCGCGGAATCCAAAGCATTACGAACTGCCCCGGCTCTGCCGCAAGCGGCGCGGCGAAACGAAAAGTCTTAACGTTAGGGCTTTCATTCTCTACGCCCGCGATTTCCAAAAACGCGAAACCCTCTTTCGTTACTTTAACTGCCTTAACTCCGTTTTTCATGAGCGAGACCCACCAAACCGCTTGACTTACTGAAACCGTTTTCGCGCATCCAACCCGACAATTCCTTGCAAACCAAGTCGAAAACCCCGATTCCGCGCGAGTAAACGCCCGTCCCTATGCCGACGGCAGACGCGCCAGCCATCATGAATTCAACAGCGTCCCGTCCCGTTTCAACGCCGCCAGTCCCGATTATTGGAATCTCGAGTTTCTCGTAAAGCTGGTAGACGCACCGCAACGCCACGGGCTTCAACGCCGCGCCGCTCACGCCACCCACCTTGTTGCTGAGCACCGGCGCGCGCGCCTCGGCGTTGATTATCATTCCAGGACCAAGCGTATTGACTGCAGTCACGGCGTCAGCGCCAGCTTCCTGGCAAGCCAAAGCCACCGCAACGATGTTCGGGGCGTTCGGCGACAATTTTATGCTGAGCGGGATTCGCGGAGCCGCGGTTTTGACTTCTTCCACTATTTTGCGGCACGCCGCAGCGTCGAAAGCGAATGGTTGGCCGAACTCGCTTTGCACGTTAGGACAGGAAACGTTCGCTTCCAGCAGCGCAGGCTTCGCCTTCGCGAGAACGCCCGCGACTTCCCCGAACTCCGCCGCAGTCGCACCGAAAAAGCTCGCTATGAGCGGCGCCCCGATCTTGTCGAGCTCGTGCTTGACTTCAAGGATTTCGCGCGCTTCCGCCGCGGCGCCGGGATTCGACAAGCCGACGGCATTAATGAACGAAGCGCCGCGCGTCAACGGAAGCATTACCGGATTAGGATGTCCCTTGCGCGGCTGTAAACAACAGGATTTTGTCGTGACGGCTCCAGCGCCGCCTTCAGAGGCGGCGCGCGCAAGCACGCCCGCGCTCACGCCGAGCACGCCCGAAGCGAGAACAGTAGGGTTACGCAAACGCAATCCGCAAAAAGAAGTTTCGAGATTAACGAGTCTTTTTTTGTTCAAGCAGGCACCTTATTCTTTTACCCGCCGTAGTTAAAAAACGATTTGGGGAACTGGAAGCAACGGAGGCAACGCAAGTTTTAAAGGCGCCGCATTCCTTGTTTTTTGGATTCACCATGGTCGCGGTAACAGACGTAATAAAAAAAATGCGCGCGGAAGGCATGACGCGCGAACAAATCATCGAAAGCTTGAGCGAACTCGGTTTTCCGAACGCGGAAGCGTTGTACGACAAGCACACCGGCGCGGCGCCTGCGGCGTTTGCAGCGCCGAAACCTACGGCGCCAACGCCCAAACCGTTCGGACTCGCCGAAGCCGCTGAAAAAGAAGAAAAAGAAACGGAAAAAGAAAAGGAAGCGGAAAATGAAGAGGAAGCCGGAACCCGCGCAGGCGGCGGGGAAGAAAAACCGTTGTTCGGACAACAAACGCCGCGCAAACAAGAACGCGAAGAAGAAAAAAACGAAAAAGAAGGAAACGAAGGCGAAAAAGAAACGGAAGTAAAGGAAACTGGAGAAAAGGAAGCGGAAGAGAAGGAAGCACCGCAAACGGAAGAATTACCCGGGTTAAACATAACGCAGGTGGGCGACGACGGACTCGAGAAGACGGTCAGCATCGAAGACATGCTCACTAAAGCAAGCGACGGAACCGGCGGCGCGGGCGCAACGCAAAACGCCGGCGGAAGCGGCGGCGCAAGCGCAAGCATTGCGGCTGCGGCGGTAAGCGACCGTTCCCTGCGCGCGAAACTCGAGGAAACGAACGCGCTCTTGCGCGCGCTCGCGGACGTAAACAAAAAAATTCTCGAAACGGACCGCGAGGTATTAATGCGCTTGAAAGCAAAGGAAAAGCAAGCCGACCAACAACCGGCGAAGTAGCAATGAAGCGACTGAAAAACAACGAAGTGATTTTGCATTGACTGAATTCGATTTCCCGAAACGCATTTTCTCTCCCAACCTAGTATTCGGCAGGCACGCCGATACGACGCCCGTACGCTCGCTCGTGGAACGCTTGGCGCGCCACGGCGCTGAACGCGATTCCAACCCTTTTGATGACGCAGACGCGTTAGCGCGAACGCTCGAGCAAAGCGAGTGGGGCGACGCCGTCGTCCGCTATCCCCCGTTGCCAGACAAATCGTTCGTCCCTTACGCCCGGCAATACTACTTGTTTTTGCGCGGCAAACTAGTCGCGCGACGCGGCAAAGGAAAAAAAGCCGCAATAGCCAGAGCAGCCAAAACCGCGTCACGCCGCAAAAACAAAAAGTAACCGCCTGCGAAGTTGTTCACCCGTGGCAGAAACCAGTTTCTTTGCTTCCACTCAATACCAAGCGTACCCGCAACTACTCGAATTAATCGCAAGCGGATTCTCTAAAACAAAGCCCCGCAAAACAATCGACGTCGGCGGAGGCGACGGAACGGTCGCGCGACGCGCGGCGGAATACGGCGGGGGACGCGTTTGGTGCGTAGACCCGCAAACCAAAAATCACGGAAGCGAAGCAGTCGAATTCGTTCGGGCGAAAGGCGAAAAACTTCCTTTCCCTGACGAGTTCTTCGACGCGGCGCTCGCGTGCTTTTCGCTCGAGTACTGCGGCGACGCGAGGCGCGCGCTGAAAGAAACGCGGCGAGTCGCGAAGAACGCAGCGCTTTTCTGCGCGTTGTTCCACCACCCTGACTCGTTTTGGGCCGTCGAATTCGAAAAACAAAAACGCACTTACGCGCTAGCGCTATCCTTCCTGAAAAACGCCGCAGAAGGAAAAGCGACGCCGGCCGCGCTAGGCGCAGCGCTCAACGCTTTCGAACGCCGCGCGGCCGCAATCAACAACCTGCCTTTTCCGCCGCTCGCGAACGCGTCCTTGGAGGCGTTAGAACGCTTCGAAGCGTTCAGCGAACGGCCGGACTTCAAAGGCGACTGGCTGCCATCGCTTTACGCCGCGCTCGCATCAATGCAGAAAAGCGTTTTGCTCGGCAAAACGAAAACGAAAAAAGCCGTTAAAACAGCCGAAGCCGAGTATCGCGCGGTTTCGGAAACTACGGAAAACCTTCCCAAACACGTTTTCCAGCCACGTCAAGCGCTGAAACTACTCGAAAAAACAGGTTTCGCCGTCGAGCGTTCGCTAATCGTTCTAGACAACCGCGGCAAACCCCTTGCTTTCGCAACTGAAGCCAAAGCACGCTAGTTAATAAAAAAGAAAACGGAAAAAAGAAACGGAAAAAAACTAGTAAAAACAAAGGAAGACGCTAAAACGAAGCGCCGAACGAAACCCTAAACGTAACCCGCGCCAGCGAGAATCATTATCACGAAAGCGCAGATTATCCACGCAACCGTCCCGCCACCGAGAACGCTGCCCAAACCCTTCAAGTAAAACAATACGCCTACGAAGACCAACGGCAGCAAAATCCCGAGACCCGAACCGATTACCGCGGAAATCAATGCGAATACGGCGCCGATGAACAAGGCGAAACCCCAAACCAACGGGTTTTCGGCGTACCCCGCGCCTCCAGTCCAAGCCGTGAGTGCCACTAGAACGAACAAGAGAATTACGGTCGAATCCTCGTCGAAAACTCCCAAAACCATTTTTACCGCCACCCGAAACCGCACCCGACGCGGCACCCGACGCGGCACTGCACTGCCTTGCAACGCTCCCACGCCTTGCGGCGCTCCCACGCTGCCCAACAGCCACTAACCGCACGCTATCTTTACACTACCTTTGAGTAGTAACAAGTATAAAAAGGTTTGTTTTCCATTGCGCTTCGGAGTTTTAAGACGATTGACGAATACGCTGGGGGTGAAGACGCGTATGAAACGAAGCGGGTTTCGAACGCTTAACTTTGTGTGGCGGCAACTGGTTTTAAACCCCGGCGCTTTACGGGTTTTTAGGGGAGCCCGCCAAGTTTTGCGATTTTCGCGGGTTTTAGGCTTTTCGCGGGGTTTACGCTAGGCGGGGGAGCGAACGCGCTTTAAAATTTGTCGTACCCGTCCTCGTCTTTTTCTTCATCTTCGTACGACAAACCCTGCTTGCCCGCCTTGATTTTCTTGCGGAGTTTCGACATTTCGTCGCGCTGCTCGCGCAACAACTTGATCAATTCCGCTTGCTCCGCCCGCTCCTGGTCGTGCTGCTTTTTGTGTTGCGGCGTCATGAACGGAGGAAACGATTTCTTGATTGCTTCATCGAGAATTCCGTGCGTCACTCCTTCCGCGTGAGGCGGCTGTTGAATGATGATTATGGGGCGGCGAATCTTCTTTTTCTTCCTAGGCAAAACGCGAAAGCCTTGCATTCCCGGCGCGCCGTAAGCGCCCGGTGCCGCAGGCAAGCCGGTCGGAGAATAAACGCGGCTGGGACTCCGGATTTGAGTCGGTTCGGCTAAGCCGGGAGGCAGGCGTTGCGGCGACGTGTTCTTCTTCAAACCGAGAAAAGCCGCCACCAAGAAAACCGCTAACGCGGCGAACAACAGCCAATCGTATTGAAGCACGAGCGCCGCTAGCACGAGGCCGCCTGCAATCAAGTAACCCGTCTTCAAAAAAAACCACTTTTCCCGTTAAACGCGAAAACCGCGGAAAACGCTTGAATGAAGTTAACCCGTAAACTCGGGCTCGTCTTCAATTTGACCCTTGGGTTTGCCGTACTTGCCGCCGCTCGCGAAGCGCGCGAGGCTGCGTCCGACTACGTCAATCATTTCGCCGTCGGCAGCAAACATGTCTTCGAACAACGTGTTCGCCTCCCAATTCGGCTTGACTTTAATGTCGATATTCGAAGGAATGTCCGGTTCTTCTTGTTCGAGAATCACGTCGGGACCGCCTTCCCCGCTTCCGTACGACGAAGGCGCTTGATTTTTGCCGCCGGCTACGACTGCGAGCACGAGGATTATGATTGCGAGAAAACCGAGGAAAATCAGTCCCTCGTTGATGAAAAACAAGGCGGCGACGGCAATCAACAACACGAGCAACAAATTCATTTTTCCCGCACCATTAAACCGTTAAGCAATACTCGTTAAATACCGTTTCAAAATACCGTTTCAGCGTCCCCTGAACGTTTCTTCGGGCTGGATGTCTTTTCCTCTCTCCGAGTGTTTTCCGCTCGCCACGCGGTAAGCCGTGCTTCCGAACACGTTCATTATGGGGCCCAAATAGTTTTTCCCGAACTCTTCCCAAGCGCTGCGGTTCTCCCAAGTCGGGTAAACGCGCACCTTGTAAAGCTCGGGCGGCTTCTTGTGCTTTCCGCCGACTTTAATCACCATTGGCCCTTCGCCGTCGTAGCCTCCCGCGTGCGAAGCGCGGCCGTGCGCGCCGTTACTGCGCCCGCTTCCCGCGCCGGCGCTCGAGTAATAATACAACGACAGGACTAGTCCGACGACGCAAAGCAGTGCGAGGAAAAACATGTCGGATTCTAGGAAGAAGAACGCGGCGAGCGCGAACACGAGTACGACAAGCCAATTCAAAGCGGGTAAGCCTCCTAAAGTGTTGCCGGCGCAACCAGCGTCGCAGGCCGTGCCAGCATAGTCAACGCAAATAATTCGACGGAGCGGGTTTTAATGCCTTCGCTTTCAGGCTTCAAGCGCCGCCGCATTCACGGAAAACGTGCCAACGCCGCGTTACATTCCGCCGCCCATGCCGTACTGGTCGGGCGTCGGGTGCTCCGCTTCCTTGCGCGAAAGCAACAGCAAAACGACGAACAAGCAACCCACGATTATCCACAAACGGAAATCTCCGAGGTCGCCCGCGAAGAAAACTACGGCGCAAAGCGCGCCGCCCATGACTGCCGCGATAAGCAAATACTTGCTGTTCCTGCTAGTGACGAGCAATACGAGGAACAAGCCGGCGGCAATCCACCACAAGTTGCTTTTGACTGCGATGAGCATTAAAATGATTATGAAGAGGAAAGTGAAATCCAAAAACCAAACACCCGATTTTGCATTAATCCTTCAACGGTTTTAAAATGATTTAAAACGGTTTACCTGCCGCGGCCTGACTCCCAAGGTTTCCTGCCTTCCGCCTCGTGCTTGCCGGACACCAAACGGAAAACGCTTCCGACTACCGTATCCATCACGTCGCCCAAGTCCTGCGCGGTCATCTCCCAACTGCTGCGGCGCTTGCTCTTGGGGCGAATGCGCAAGTGCATGGTGCTCGGAATCTTGCCTACCTTGTTGCGGATGAGTATTTTCTCTTCCTCGTACTCGTCCGGGTCGTACTCGTCTTCATCCTCGTCTTCCTCGGCAGCCGCCTGCGCGGCGCGCGCACGCGCGGCGGAGAACGCGGCGGCGCGCCTCCTCTTGTTGCGAGCGTTGGATTCAATGAAGAACAGCAAGGGCACTGCGGCGGCGCAAGCGACGCCTAAAAAGAATATGTCTGCGTAGAAGAATAACGCTGCGAGCGCGATCAAGACGAGGTAAAGCCAGTTCACGAGAAACAACACCGATGAAGCCACAACTGTAAAGCCAACGCGCCAACGACAAATGCTTACGCGGCTCTGATTTAAAGCGGTTTCCTCAGTTTCCTTGAAAAACGGTTCTGTCGAGTCCAGCGAAGCAACGGGGCCATACGGTTCGCGGTTCACGCGGTTCGTGGTTCAGCAAGCTTTAAAAACCCGTTTCGTCATTAAACGAACGCAATTCTTTGGTTTTCTTTGGTTTTTAGTTTTTTACAAGCTACTGCGCTTCGGGCAATCCGCCGGTTTTCTTGAATATCTTAAAGCTTAAGGCGGAACCATAGAACTGCGGAAACGCGGAACCGCGCAAGCGAAACCGCGCAATTCAAGCAATCGTTTTAAGGCAAACGTTTTTTCCCGTTACTACGAATTAAAAAAAAGGTGGTTTGCGATGTCTGACGAAGAAAAGAAATTCTTGAAAGGAACGACGACCGTAGGCATCACGTTCAACGGAGGCGTCGTACTCGCCGCCGACAAACGCGCTACCATGGAAACGTTCATCGCCGCCAAGGAAGTCGACAAAATCCACGTCATCGGCGACAAAATCGCGATGACTCTCGCTGGAAGCGTCGGGGACGCGCAATCCCTCGTCCGCATGATGCGCGCGGAAATCGAACTTTACAAGTACTCGAAAGGAAGCGAGATTACAGTCGCGGGAGCGGCGACGCTTCTATCCAACGTTCTTCAAGGAAACAAGTATTACCCTTACCTCGTGCAGTTGATAATCGGCGGTTTCGATGAAAAACCGAAGCTCTTCGACCTCGACCCGCTCGGCGGACTCCTGCCGGAGCGTTACGTTTCAACCGGAAGCGGCTCCATTACCGCGTACGGACTCCTCGACGAGAATTTCAAGGACGGAATGAACGAGAACGACGCCGTCCGCCTGGCGGCGAAAGCCGTTGCGGCTGCGATGAAGCGCGACAACGCGACGGGCGAAGGAATCGACGTCGTCGTCATCACGAAGGCGGGCGTGAAACGCATTCCTAAAAACGAGGTCGCGGGCATCATCGCGTGAAAAAAAGGCAAAAAATCATTAAACAATCAAAAAGGCAATCCAGAGAACGGTCGAAAAACAAAACTCTAAACGAATCAACGAATCGCTAAACTGAAGCGCGCGAATTCAAAACGCAAACGATGCGAATACAGACAATTTCAAGGTGCAAAACATTTTGGTTACGGACAGGAACGAAGCGAAAGAAACGAAAAACGTCTTAAAGGAACTGCAAAAGCAAATAGAGGAAGTCCTCCCCCCGCAAAGCGAACTCGCGCGAGTCGAAATCGAAGGACCCCAAATCGTTCTTTATTTGAAGAACTTGAAAGCGTTTTACGAAGACGAGAATTTAATAACGAAAATCGCGGGCAAAGTCCGCAAGAAAGTCATTTTACGCACCGACGAAACGGGGTTACACCCTCCAACGGAATCACTCGCGTTCGTCAAAAGCGTCATCCCCCCCGAGGCAGGCGTCCAGGACATTAAGTTCGATCCCGTTTTCCACGAAGTAGTCATCGAAGCCCTCAAGCCTGGACTCGCCATAGGCAAGAAAGGCGTCGTCCTCAAGGCAATCATTCTCAACACTGGTTGGAGCCCGCACGTTTTGCGCGCGCCGACCTCGCCGAGCGAAGTGTCGAAGGCGGTGCGCAGCTCGCTACTCGTCAATGCCGAAGAGCGGAAAAAGTTCTTGACGGCGTTGGGAAAGAAGATTCTCGCTCCCTCGCAAGGCTGCGAGTGGATCAAGATTACGGCGCTAGGCGGGTTCAAGGAAGTCGGCCGCTCGTGCATGTTGCTGCAAACGCCGAAAAGCAACGTGATGATCGACTGCGGAATCAACGCGGATACGAGCAACCCCCAAAAAACTTATCCTTACTTGAACGCGATGAACCTCGCGCTCGAACAAATCGACGCCGTCATACTCACGCACGCGCACTTAGACCACTCCGGTTTCATCCCGTACTTGTACGCGTACGGTTACGACGGCCCCGTTTACTGCACTTCCCCGACGCGCGACTTGATGATGCTCCTACAGCAGGACTGTATTAACGTAATGAATTCCGAGGGAAGCGGGGCGCCTTACGGCGAACGCGAAGTCAAGAAAGAATTGAACCACGTGATAACGCGCGAGTACGGGGAAGTCACGGACGTGACGCCGGACGTGCGTTTCACGTTCCACAACGCGGGGCACATTCTCGGCAGCGCCATGACGCACCTTCACATCGGAGAAGGACTGCAAAACATCGTCATTACGAGCGACTTCAAATACGGACGCACCAACCTTTTCGACAGCGCGGACGTGCGCTTCCCGCGCATTGAAACGCTGATAATGGAAAGCACTTACGGAGCGCGCGAAGACTCGATGCCGAGGCTTGAGGAATGCGAGGCGCGGCTAGTTAAAGTCATTCGCGAAACCGTCGCGCGGCGAGGCAAAGTCTTGGTTCCCGTCTTCGCGGTAGGGCGCACTCAAGAAATAATGCTAGTACTCGAAAACCAGTTGCGCAACGACAACGTCGTGTGCTACATCGACGGAATGGGGCTCGAGGCGAGCGCGATTCACACTATTTACCCCGAATACCTACGCCACAACGTCCAACGACGAATTCTGCAAAACAATTCGCCTTTCGACGCACCCATGTTCAAGCGCGCGCCGAAAGACCGGAAAAGCGTCGTAGAAAGCGACGAGCCTTGCGTAATCCTCGCTCCAAGCGGAATGCTGAGCGGCGGGCCCAGCGTGCAATTCTTGAAGATGATGGCGAACGACGAACGCAACGCGCTCGTGTTCGTCGGCTACCAAAGCGCGTTGTCGCTCGGACGAAAGCTCCAGGAAGGCATAAAGGAAGTGCCGATTCTCGATGCGGTCACGAAAAAGCAGGAATCGCTGAAAGTCAACCTCAGCGTCACGACCGTTGAAGGGTTCAGCGGCCACTCGGACTATTCGCAGCTGCTCGCTTTCGCGAAAAACATTCGCCAAAAGCCGGCGCGCGTCATCACCGTGCACGGGGAAGAAAGCAAGACGGATAATCTCGCGCGCACGATCAACAGGATGCTGCACGTGGAAACGCGCGCTCCCATGAATCTCGACACCATCCGCTTGAGGTAATCGCCACGAAAAAGCGAAGCCGAAACAAGCCGCGAAAAAAAACGAAAATCTTGCGCCTAGTCTTGACTGGCACGCCGGGCACGGGAAAAACCACTATCGCCAAAAAGATTGCGGCTGAAACGGGCGCGCGCTTGATTGACGCGAACGCACTCGTGAAAAGCAAAGCGTTGTGGTTCAACCGCGCCAGGCACGAAGCCGACCTCGCGGCGTTGAAACGCGAAATCGCGAGGGAAATCAGGAACGCGCTCGCCTCGCGAAAGGGCTTCGTCGCGGAAGGCCACTTGTTGTGCGAATTCGCGTTGCCGTGCGACGCGTGCGTCGTGCTGCGCTGCGAACCGCGAGAGCTCGCACGCCGCCTGAAAAAACGGGGTTACCCGAAGAAGAAAGTTTCCGAAAACGTTTTGTGCGAAATACTCGACTACTGCCTCGTAAAGGCGGAAGACGCTTACGGAACGAAGAAAACAATTCAAATCGACGTTTCAAACGCGTCGAAGTCAACGAAATCTTCGAAACTCGTCGACGCGGCGGCTAAACGCCGCAGCGACGACGTTAATTGGAGCGGCGTTTTGCTTGACGAAAGGTTTAAAAACGGTTTGGGCTTATCATAGCGTTTCCGTTTAGTATCGTTCGAGCGCTTTTCAGGATTTTCAAAGAGTGTTCAAAGAATTTTCAAGCGCGCCAGTACGCGAGGTTGGTTTCTTGACCAAGAAAAAACACGAAGAAGAATTCGAGGAAGACGAGGAAGACTGGGACGAAGACGAGGAGTGGGACGAAGAAGACGAGGAAGTCGGCGAAGAAGACGACGATTAAAAATTTCCTCAATTTAAATTTCCTTAATCTTTCTTTTTTTCGTTTTTCAATTTTTTTTAATTTTTTGAACCGCACAAGTTTTGTTTGAAATGGGATAGCGTCAGCTTCCTGAAAAGGCTTTTATTAAACGCCGCAGTGCATTAACGCGAACGGCAATGCCTAAAACCAAGACAAGAAAAAAGAACGCCAAAACGAAAGCCAGAATTAAAGCTAAAATCCGCGCCTCGACCCGCCGCGCTATAAGCGCGGCAATCCACTGCAGGCGCGACATGACTGGCGTCACGCGCCGCGTCACCGCATTGTGCGACGCCGAATTGTTGGGGCGCAAACTGCGTTCCGGCGACTGCGTCCTCGACTTGAAGAAGTACAACGAATTCTACGACGGCGAACTCGTGAACGAAGAAAAAGCCGCCGCGTTGGCGGCGGATTCCGACAATTTGAACGTCGTGGGAGCGAAAGCGCTCGCCGCGGCGCGGCTTTCGCTGGAAATCAGCGAGGCGAACGTGAAAAAGTTCGGCCGCGTGCCGCACGCGCAAGTCTACAAGATTTGATTCCGTGATTTTGATTCGATGGTTTCGGTGAAAAAAAACTTGAATAAGAAGCTCGTCGCGCTCACAATCGCCGCCTTAATCATCGCTTTCGCGGCGACTTACTCGCTGGAAGCGTTCGCGGGAATGAAAATCGGTTTCAATCCGCCTTACTATTACGCTTCCGGCGACGCGTTCGGCGTAGTCAACGCCTTCGCGTTCGCCTTCGTCTTCTCCTTGCTGTTCTTCGGTTACGGCGCGCCCATCGCGATGCTCATCGAAGGCATCAAGTACGGTTCGTTCGTCGCTGCGGGCGCGGCCGGCGCGATCGACGCCGCGTTCGCGTTGCCCGCGTTGCTCGCGAGCTTGGCGGGCGTGGCGCTCGGGCAAGGCGCGTTACGCGAGTGGCGCGGCAAAGGCAGTTTTTTCGAGGATTGGGGGGCGGCGACGCGCTTTTTCGCTGCCGGCGCGGTTTTATTGGGCGCTTTGCTCGTAGTCAAAAACTTCGTTTGAAACTAGAAAAACAAGAAAAAAGAAAATAAAAACGAAATAATATTCAAAAAAGAAAAAAGGAGTGTTGAAAGGTTTGCTTCCGTTGCCGTTCGCTTTCAATCCGTTGACGCCGCTCTTGTTTATCGAAGCGTTAGACGGAGTTTTCGAGACGTTGAACGAGCTCGGTTTCGTGGTGCGCGTGATAATCTTTTCCTACCTCATTTACTGGATGTACATTACGTTTCGCGACGTGCAAACCATTTTCGGGTTGAGCGTCATCATCACCGGCTATTTAATATTCATCCACTCGCTTTCGATTACGATGCTGACCGTGATTTTCTTCGTCTTCGTTATTTTCGGGAACATGCTTCAAATGATTTTGATGTTCGGCGTGCTGCCGTTGTTAGGGTATTCGTGGACTATGCGCGAAGCCGTGAAATCGCCCACGCAAGCGGAAGCAGCCGGAATGCAAGCCGCCGCAATGCGCAAAGCTCAAATGGGTTTGGAACTAACTGAACAAGAAATGCAGTTGCTTCAAAGCAACCAGCAAATGCAGGCTGCCTCGGGCATGATGCCTTCGACAGCCGAAGCAATGAGAGTAATGGGGTCTTGAGGAAGTCAGGAAAAAAAGGAAGTGCAGGAAAAATGATTGAAGGTTTTCTCGCGATAGCCGTCCTCGGAATACTCGAAGACGTCGTCAGTTGGGCGACGTACTTCTGGTGGATTTGGTTGTTCCTAGTCGG
>CAZOKY010000014.1:0-19194 GCA_964580705.1 Microcaldota archaeon
GATCCGCCGCGCGTGCAATCGAGTAAACGATTCCCTTGTTTTGCTGCGTCAAACTAGGCGTGTCGATTAACTGCAACTGCACTTTCTCGTGCATCATTATTCCGGGAATCGCGTGCTTCGTCTCGAACGGCACGCTAGTCGAATCGGCGCGCGCGTTCGTCAACGCGTTTAGGAGAAAGCTTTTTCCAGTGTTTTCGCGGCCGATTAACGCGATTTGCGCCGCGCCGGCGCGTTTCACGAAGTCGCTAGAACCGCTCGCGCGCCTGCTCGCCTTTCTTTGCGCTTCGCGTTTGACTTCCCTGGCTTGTTGCGAGCGGATTCGCGTGATTTTGTCGTGGATGTCCGCGATAATCGATTGCGAGCCTTTGTGCTTGGGGCACAAGCTGAGCATTAAATTCAAGTATTTCAGTTTCTCTTCGTCGGTTTTCGCGTCCCTGTAGCGCGCTTCGGCGGCGTAATACTCCGGTCCCGCGTTCAAAGAAGCCATTTTATTCACTGGATAAAGAGTGCGGCGGAAACTTCTTGCTTCGAAACGCCTTCGCAAAACGGTTGGTCTGGAACGCGCGTCCACGCCGTATCTCGCGAGCACGCCGCGACAAGCTTAGAGTTGCTGCTTCCGCCCTGGCTCGGTTCGCTAACCGAGGCGTAACGCGAGGCAGCGCTTCTACCGCTAACGCTCCAGGCCGCTTTGTTTCAAGCGACCCTCTGCAGGAATAAAGCCCTCCTTGAAGGGGTTGGAGTAACAACGGACCCTTAACCCGCCAGCCCTCCCGCCGCGACAACTGTTATGCCCACGAATTAATAAAAGCGTTGCACGAGTAACGGAAAGCGGGGTTTTAGCCAAAGAAAAACAACTGGTAAAACGAGTTAAAGGAGGTTTTCGCTTATGCCGAAAAAAACTTGTGACGCCGCCGAACGCGGGAAGAGCGGGGAACACGAGATTCCGCCTGCGCAACCGTTGATGAGCGACCCCACGAAAGGAACGCACGTCCTGCTTTTGCCTAACCGCAGCAAACGCCCAGAGAAATTCGACGCGCACGGATGCTTCTTCTGTCCCGGAAACGAGCACTTGACTCCGCCGACGACGCTCGCGCTCCCAAACGAAAAGAATTGGAGGGCGCGCGCGTTTCAAAACAAGTTCAAGGTGACGCACGCGCACGAAGTAATCGTGGAAACGAATCAACACGAAGCGTTGTGGCAGAATTTCGACGACGCGCAACTCGCGTTCGTTTTCCACGCTTACAAGGACCGTTACATTTCGCTTGCGGGCGAATCCGAGTACGTTCTGTTATTCAAAAACCACGGGAAAGGCGGCGGCGCCAGCATCGGGCACGAGCACGCGCAAATAATCGCGTTCGACTTCGTTCCCGAGCTCGCGGAGCGCGAGTGGACTGCGTTCGACGAAAACAAGCGCGTTTTCGCGGAGCTACTCGCCGAACACGAGAAGGAGGGATTCGTTTTCGCGGAACGCGGTTGCTTCGCCGCGTTCACTCCCAAGTTCGCGCGTTTCCCAGGCGAAGTTTGGATAGTGCCGCGAAAGCAATTCGACTCGTTCTGCGATTTTGACGGGAGCGAAACGAAGGACTTCGCTTGGTTGCTCCGTGATTGCATACGGCGCGTATCCTCGTTTTCGCCGGAGTACAACTTCGTTTTCCACTGCGCTCCCGCTGGCCGCTCGTTCTGGTTTCACTGCGAAATCTACCCGCGCAGCAGCGTTTGGGCAGGCATCGAACTCGGCTGCGGCGTCATAATCAACCCCAAGAGCGCGGCTGACGCGCTTGAAGCGCTGAAAACGGCGAAGAACGCTGGCGTGAGCGCAGCAGCGCAACCAGCCAAAAAGTAATTTATTTTTTGTTTTTCGCGGTTTGCACCGCGTTCTGTTTTTTGCCTAGCGCCAGCGCGTAAACCGACGTCGTCAAGTCCAACGGGATTTGAAGCATGGTGACGAAAAGCATGGCTTCCGTTCCTAGAAACAAACCAGTGAAAACGATTGCCGCGAGGTAATTACGGTAATACGCCGCAAGTCCGAAGCTCACGCGCTCTCGCGCGTCCCGAGAAACGAACGTGTAACCCAAAAACAACGCGGCGCCGAACAAAGCGATAACGAAAGCGACGGGGAGCGCGAGAGAAAAAGCTTTGGCGCGCGCTTCGTCCGCGGTTACGGCGAGCGAGGACGCGATTAGGAGAATGATCGCGACGAGGCTGACGAGCGAGTAAACGCTCCTCGTTTTTTCGATTGCGTTGCAGGCGAATTTTCGCACGACGATTGCGGCTGCGACGGGGAGCGCGAGCAGAGTTGCGAGCATTCCGAACATTGGGGCGAGCGTTTCCGAAGCGATTTTTCCCGTCAGCAAGAACAACATCGCGGGAACGACGAACGGCGCGGCGAACATTGTAAGCGCGACGATGAATAAGGATAACTCGATTTTTCCTTTCAGGAAGTCGGCGTACGCCGGCGTAGAAACGCCTGCCGGCATTAGAAAGGCGACGAACAAGCCGAGCGCGTATTCCATGGGTAACAAGTTTCGGACGATTAGGAAGACTACGGCGGGAAAAACGATGAAGAACGCGGCGTAGAACGCGGCGACGCGCGGCAGCGAAGCGAAGACGCCTTTGAATTCAGGGAAATCGAGTTTCAACGCCGTCAGGAAAACGATGAACATCAGCATTTCCTTGACGTAAGGATAAAAAACGGATACTTGCGGAACCGTGAAGCCGATTACGATTGACAGCGTTACCGCCAGCCACAGGTTTTTTTCAACCAAGTGCTCCAATTGATTCATTCGTTGCATGTTTCAATCTGCCTGTTGGAATAGACCCGTTTGCCGAAACCGAAAAAAGGTTTTTTTTCCCTGTTTTTCTCTTTCTCTCGCGAGTCAAGCTTTGACGATTCTAAGCAGCGAGTAGCGGCCGTCGTAATGCAGCGGCACGCGCCAGTTCGCCTTGTGTTCCGCGGCGTCGAGCGCGGTGGAAAACGCTACTACGCTGGCGGCGATGCCGAGCGCGAACAAACCGCGTTCGACCGCGGTGATGGGGACGAGCGCCGCCCACGTTGCGGCGGGAATGTTGAACGCCCACAAGAACGCCGTGGCGCCTATGGCGTGCGCCGTAAACGTGGCGCCCAACGCGCGCGCAATCAAGCTGCGTTCGAACCACAACGCCGCAACAGGCGGAATCACCCAGAACAAGGAGTAAAACCACGCGGCGCGGCCTTCAGGGTGGAGAACGAAGAGCGCCATGCACGCGATTGGGACGAGTAAGATGGCGCGGTGGCGCAAGCGCTTGTCTTCCTTCAAGTGGAAGCCGAAGTAAACCGCTGCGAAAGCCATTGGGAAAAAGCGGAGTAGCGTCATGGCGTCGAGCGTTTGGCCTTTGAAAGCGAAGTTCGCGATTTCGACGACGAGTACGCTTGCGACTCCTAACGGCACGGAAAAAAGTTGGGAGCCGATTGGCCCGAGGAATTGGAATAAGGAGAATGATTGCGACGGCACTCCAAGTATCATGGAAAACTTGAATTGGTACGCGAGGAGCGCGAGAGCGGTGAAGGCGATTAGGAATAACGCGGCGCGTTTTTCAACCCGCTTCAACTTAAATTTCAATTCGAACACCTCTGAATAGGAAGTATTAGTTTAACGAATAAGTTGAAGCAGCGGCGATTAAAAAACGTTGCGTAGCTTTAGTTCTCCGACGAGGTAAAGCGAGCCGCAGACGAGGACGGAACCGCGCGCGCCGGCGAGCGTTCTTGCTTGCTTTAACGCTAAAACCGCGTCTTCCTCGATTTTCACGTTTTCGCAAAACTTTTTCGCGGTTCCGGCGATTTCGCTCGCCGCCGCACTCCGCTCGTTTCCCGCCACGCTCGTCGCGACGATCGCTTCGGCGGACGGCGCGAGAGTCTTCAAGATGGAAACGTAATCCTTGTCTTTCATCGCGGCGAAAACGAAAACCCACTTCTTGTTCGGCCAAAGCGCTTGAAGCGCTGCCGCCAGCGCGCTCGCTCCGCCGGGATTGTGCGCCCCGTCGAAGACGACCAGCGGTTTGTGTGGCGTCCGCGAAATTATTTCAATGCGTCCAGGCCATCGCGCGGTTTTGATTCCTTTCGTTATCGCTGCGTCGGTTATTTTCGAATTTTTTTGTTGAAGCAGTTTTGCCGCGGCGAATGCGAGCGCGGCGTTCTCCGCCTGGTGCGCTCCAAGAAGGCGCGTGCGCAGTTTCGCCGAACCCAAAACCCCGGAGACTTCAAAGAAAGTGCCGTGCGGCGTGGCTTTCACGCCCGAAATTTTGACGTCCGCGCCACGGCTTGCTCCGACGACGATTAACGCAACGTCTTGTTGTTTGCATCGAGCGCGAATTACGGAAAGTGCCGCGGCGCCGCTGCTTTCCGCTGCGACGCACGCAGAGCAGCCGCGCTTGATTATCGCCGCTTTCTCGCGAGCGATTTTTGAAACGGTTCCGCCGAGTTTGCGAGTGTGATCGAGCGAAATTCTCGTGATGATTGCGACTTTGTTTTTTGCGTTCAACGCATTCGTGGCGTCGAGCCTGCCGCCCAAACCGCATTCGATTACGGCGTAAGCGCATTGCTTTTCTTCAAAGAACTTGAGTGCGAGCGCAGTCTCCGCTTCGAACGAGCTGATTTTTTCTTTTTGTTTTTCATTCCAATTTTTTACTTCCGGCGCTTCGCGCTTCCAAAGCGTGGACAGTTCCGAATCGCTAACCTGCGTGTGATTTACTTGAATGCGTTCGTTGAACCGCGCCAAGTGCGGAGACGTGTAAAGCCCGGTTTTGATTTTCGTTTTCGAGGAGCGGAGAACCGAGTCGAGGAACGCCGCAACGCTGCCTTTCCCGTTCGTGCCCGCGATGTGGATTGCCTTGAATTTTTGCTTGAATTTAAGTTCTTGCAGCAACGCTAGCGTGGGGCGGAGAGTCCAACGCGTCTTCTTCGGAAAGAAGGAAGAAAATTCTTCGTAATCGAATGCGTTGCAATCGAATTCATCGTTTCGGGGCATTACTTGTTTTTCGCCCCCTTTCACAATTTATAGTAGTAAACCGCCAACGCCGTGACTCCGCAGATTGCATACAAAGCGAGCACGCTGAGCACGAGAGCGGTTTCGCGCATCGGGCGCTTGCTGAGCAGCCAATAGAACAACGTGTAATGTTCGGCTCCCTTCGGCGGCGACAAGCGACCGTCCGCAGCGATTACCGGGTTATGGCAAAGCGCTCTGCGCGTTATGCCTTGCACGCCGTAGAACAGCGTCGACGCTAGCTCGAAAAACGCGGGAATAAACAAAATGAGCCCGTACTTCTCCATATTGCCGATGATTGCCGCGCTCGCGATGCACGCGCCGATTACGAGCGTTCCCACATCGCCCGGAAATATTCGCGCGGGATTCCAGTTGAAGTACAGGAAAGCGAGGCACGCGCCTAAGCACGCGGCAAGAATCGCGGCGGCAACCCAGTTTTGCGTGCTAACCGCGATTATGAGGAGGAAGAAACTCATTACGGCGCCGGTTCCCGCCTCGACTCCGTTGTAACCCGCAACCATGTTCAACGCGTTCGCCGCGCCAGTCACGCCGATTGGAATCAAGAGGAAAGTGTAAGCGAGCCCCAAGTCGATTGCGCCGATTAACGGCAGCGACATCGTCGTGTCTCCAGCGGTAATCGCGACTAAGGGAAACGCTGCGAGCACGGGCGTAAGCGCTTTCGTCTTCCACGACAATTTGAACAAGTCGTCGAAAACTCCTACGAGCGCGATGATTGCGATCGAGGCGAGCGCCGCGAGCAACAGCGAAAGCGAGTGCGAGTCTTTATCGGCGAACGTCGTCACGAGAACGGCGAGCGAGAGGGCGCAAACGACGCCGAGAAATAACGATATCCCGCCCATTTCCGCTACTTCCGGGCGCTGCGGCTTGTTCACGTCGCGGCCGATAATGCCTTTGCGTCGCGCGCTGCGCACGAGAAACGGCGTCGACAAAAGCGTTACGATGAAAGCGCCGAACGCGAGAGCGACGGTAAACAACAAAGGCATTTTTTTTCCACCAAAAATTTCAAACGACGAGCGAAGCTGCAGGCGACGCCGCAGCGATTGAAGCCGCAGGCGATGCCGTTGCAGGCGAAGCTTCCGGCGAGGCGGTTGGCGCAGTTGAAGGCGTAGTCGAAGGCGCGGCGCTTGCTTCCGCAGTCGGAATTTCGGGCGATTCGATTGGCGCGGTTGTCGCGGCTTCAGGCGCCGAAGTCGGCGTCGGCGTTGCGAGCGCTTCCGGATTCAAAAAGCTTGACTGCTGGTTTTCGAGCAATACGGGTTCGCCGACGTACTCGAATATTTTGACTTGTCCTTTAGGCGAAGCGTAGACGAGCTTGAATCCCGGCGCGTTTTCAAAGAAGAAAAAGTGCGTGAACGCCGAATTGAAGACGTTGTTGTTCAAGTTCGCGTAAGACAAGTCGGGGTTGACGTTGATAAACTGGCTTTGAGCTATAGCGAACAAGTAACTAGTGTCGCTTGACAGCTCGGTTATTTCGTCCCTGCCCGCGATTTTGTACTTGCGCTTGTAATTCTCGTCCAGCGTTCCGTCCGACTTCAAGAGAAACAAATCTTGTTGTCCGGCGCAGTAAACGGCTCCGTAACCGCTTTGAAGCGCGTCCAACTGAACGGGCGAAGCAGTCAACGGGCACTTGCCGACGACCGTGAGATATTCATAGTAATGTTCCGCCTCGTACTTGCTTGAACCGGGTCCGGCGCGCCAATCGATTTCAGGAGTTTCAGGGCAGACTGGCGACTGGTTGGAGTTGCAAGTGCCGCTCAAGAAGACGAGCGCGCCCCATTTTCCGACGAGGTCCGCGTCCACGAGCACGTGAGTCGCTTTGTGGAACTCCATTCTCGAGTACAAGTCCTTCCAGTTTCCGTTGACGAAGGAACGCGCTACGCCTTGGTCGAATTCGGCGTAAGCGTTGTTCGGGTCGAGCACCGTGTCGCGTTCCCCGAAGAAAGTCGTCCAGTGCCCGTAATCCCACCACGACATTACGCGCGAGTCCTTCGGCGTGTTTTCAGCCATCCACTTGTAAGCTTGAACCCAGTCGTCCGTCATTCGCGTGAACCCCAGTTCGGTCATTGAGTTGTCGACGGTGCGCGCTTGAAGCGCGACGACTACGACGCCGATTAGGAACAAGCCGGCGAGGGCATAAGTGTAAATGGTTTTTTTGTCGGTTATTGCGAACAAATCGGCGCTGGATTCGAATGCGCGCAAGGCTTCGCCGAAAATGTATCCCGCGGCGATGCACAACGCTACGGCGAGGTGAAGCATGTACTTGAGTTTGTTGAGCCCGATGTACGCTACCGGGAAAAAGACGAGCATGAACAACAACGCCGAACGGTTTTTCTTTTCCGACGCTAGGTACGAGACGCTCGTCGCGAACAACGCTATCAGCATGTAGAGGAACACGTCGTTGTTGACGAAGAACGAAACGGCGTTGGCGACGGCTTCGCTTCCCGTTCCCGCCGCAAGCCACTGCAAGACGCCGTCGACTTGCGCGTTAAGCACGGTCAACGCGAACACGACTGCGGCGAGCGCGATGGCTCCGCGCTTCATTTTCTTCGACCACAAAGCCATTACCGCTGAAAGCGCTGAAAGCAGCGCCGCGAATTTCAATACGTTCGAAGGCTCGAAAGCGCCGGCGAAGAAGCCGAACGAAGAAACGAACATTTCGTTGCTGGTAACGCCTTCCTCTTGAATGGTTTTTCCCAGCGCGCTGCCGGCTTGAGCGTAAGTGGTAGTCGCGGAAGCGTAGCTTAACGCGTTCGCGCCGATGGGCGTGAACGCCACCGCGATGGCGCAGACGAGCGTTACCGCGCAAGCCCACGCCGCGCGTTCCTTGAATGAACTAAGCGAAACGAATTTAGTTAAGGCGTACAACGCCGCGGAAAACAGGAACGCCGCCACCCAAATCAAAACCGAGTTTTGCGGCAGCGGGGTGTAAGACGCTTCCTGGAACAAGTACATGAGCGCGTTGGCTGCGAGCGCGCCTCCGGCAACTATCGCATTTATTTTCAGCAGCCGTTCGTCTGTTTCGCCAGCAAGAAAATCAAGCAACGCTTGAATCGCGACGTACGCGCCGATTACGAGGAACGGCCAAATGTATTGTTGGCTGCCAAGAATGTTTGCGGCTGCGGCTAACGCCGCCAGCACAGCGAGGCGGTAACTCTTGCGGTTTACGGCTAACAGGAAAACAGTGAAAAGCAGTATCGCCGCGAATATTCCCCAAGGTTGTTGCTCGTTTACGCCCGCTGAAAGTTTTTTGAGGAGTTGCGGCGTGAACGCGAACAACGCGGCGGGAATCAAAGCGATGTATTCGTTGTATTCCTCCCGAATGATGAGAAAGGCGAGGAATGACAGCAAGGCGCCGACGAAAGGCGCGTACAACTGAGCGACGAGGATGAGCGAGTCTTTCGAGTACGGGCCGCCTAAAATGTTTTGGTAAAGCATGTACCAACCGCCAGTCAAGTAGTGCATTATCGGCGCCCAACGCATGAACGCCTGTTCGGGGTAATACGATTCGCTCGTGAATAACGGGATGGCGCCGTTCTGCACGAGGCGTTCGGTGACTTTATCGTAGTAGTACGGGTCGAACTCGAAAAAGTTGGTTGACCATGCAGTCGCGAAGCGAACGTAAAAACCCGTCAGCAACAAGACGACGAGTAAGCACGCGACCCAATTGTTTTTCACCCACGACTCGACTCTCGCAGGCGTTATTTCCGCGCCCGCGCTTCCGATTTTCGGCAAGGCGAGCGCAGGCAGCGACTCCAATTGTTTTTGCTTGTAAAGCACGGCGAGCGAGACGAGCGCGATTACGGCGGAGTTCGCGACGAACAACGCCGCGCTGTAACCGAAGCCAAGGAAAGTGAATTCCGCCGCGCTCAAGACGGGCGCGAGAATGGCGCCGAGCACTAGTCCGAACAAGATTTTTTCCAGTCGCGACAGTTTGACGCCGTGCAGCAACGCGAACGACGCGAGTATTCCCGGTATGAACGTGACGAGCGCGACGATTAACGCGGCTACTAATTGCGAAATCAAATTCAACCCACTCCTTTAAGCACTGTTTTAAGCATTGAAAAAAATCGAGGAGGAATTAAGCTTGCGTGCAATTAAAAAACCCTCGTTTTGCTCAATGCGAACGTTTCGCGAAGCGGTTGATTAAAAAAAGGCGGAAGCGTTAAACGCTGCGTGAAAAGCAAAGTGAAACGCAGGAAAGCGAGAAACAGGAGCGTAAAAACCAGGAAAAGCAGGAAAAGCGTTCGCGCGGCGGAAAAAACGAAGGCGCAGCCCGCGAAAATCCGCGTGTTGTTTCTCGGAGCGAAGGAATTCCCGTTCGGAGCTAGAACCGCGTTTAAAAACGATTCTTTGCCTTCCGGCGGAATCGAAGCTTACGCCGACGCCTTGGCGTGCGAACTCGCGAAAAACCCGACGCTGGAAATAACGGTGGTGACGCGCCGCTTTCCCGGACAAAAACAGAGCGAGAAAATCGCGGGCGTCAACGTCGAACGCGTGCCTTGGATGAAAGGATTTCTTTTACGCAACCCGTCTTATAACTACCATGCATTCCGCGCTGCCCGCAAACTGGGTTTCGACGTCGTCCACGCCCACGGCCCGGTTGCCGCCTTATTCGCCGAAAAGTTGGGGAAGTCCGTCGTCGCCACTCCTCACGGAGTCGCAAGCGGCCAGCCGCAATACAACCCTGCAGTCAAAGTTGTTTTGAAGAGCGTCGAACGCCGCGCTTACTCGCGGGCCGAAGCAGTCGTTTTCTTGAGCGGGGAGGAACGCGTTTCGTTCAAGGAAAAACTGGGTTTCCTGCCGCGGCGTTGCGCAACGATTCCGCCGGGAGTTGACTTGCGGAAGTACTCTCCTGAAGCGAACGCGCGCGCCGCAGCGAAAATTCACGCGCAACTCGGCTTGGCCGGAAAATTCGTAGTCATCTTCGTCGGCCGCCTCATCGCCGTCAAAGGAGTAAAGCACTTGATTGACGCCGCCGCCTTGTCGAAAGCGGAAGACTGCACGAAATGCGTTCTGCTGATTGCCGGCGACGGACCCGAACGCGGCGCGCTCGAAAAACAAGCGGAAATGCTCGGAATCTCCAGCCGAATCAAGTTTTTAGGCGAACGCCGCGACGTCCCCGCTTTGCTCGCCGCGAGCGACTGCTTCGTCCTCCCATCGCTCTCCGAAGGAATGCCCATGGCTCTGCTTGAAGCGATGGCCGCGAAGCGTCCCTGCGTCGTGACGCGCATAGGCTTGCCCGTACGCGACGGACGCGAAGCTCTCGTGGTAGCGCCGGGGAACGCGCGCGAACTCGAGCTGGCGGTGAGCGAAATCGGGGCGGATGCAGGGTTGCGTCGGCGCCTTGCCGGCAACGCCTTCGCTTTCGCCAAAAAATTTTCGTGGAAGAACGCTGCAAAGCGGCACGCTGAACTTTACGCGGAGCTTTGCGGTAATGTCGAACGCGTTCCTCGCAAGAAATAAGAACCAGCGAAAACAAACTTGAGTCGAACGTTCGACAACAGGAACAAAATATAGTTGGTGTTGGTGTCATGCCTAAAAAAGCGGTTGCAGGAACGGCTGAAAAAACGCTGGGTTCGCGCTTGCGCGTCTTGAGCGTCGTCTCGACGCGGCCTGAACTCATTAAAATGGCGCCGGTTTTGAAAGCGCTGGCGCGCCGCAAGCGCAGCGGAGTCGAAAGCGTTTTCGTTACCACTGGGCAGCATTACGACCGAGAGCTTTTCGGCGTTTTCGTGCGCGAACTCGGCTTGCCGCAGCCTGACGTTAATCTCGCCGTCGGTTCGGGAAGCCAGGCGTTTCAAACAGGCGAGTCGATAAAACGAATCGAACGCGTGATAATGAAGTACGAGCCGGGCGTGGTGCTCGCCGAAGGCGATACTAACTCGGTTCTCGCTGCGGCTCTAGCTGCGCAGAAACTATCGATACCGTTCGGGCACGTTGAAGCGGGGTTGCGTTCTTTCGACAGGACGATGCCCGAGGAAATCAACCGCGTAGCCGCCGACCACTGCGCCGAATTGTTGTTCGCGCCCACCGAACGATCCGCGTTGAACCTCCTGCTCGAAGATGTTCCAAAAAACAAGGTTTTCATTACGGGCAACACTATCGTCGACGCGGTGAAGCAGAATCTTCCACTCGCGCGCAAACGCTCGAAAATTCGTTCGTCGCTTCCGACCAAATATTATTTGTTGACACTGCATCGCAAGGAAAACACGGATTCTCTTCAAAGGTTGAAAGCGATTTTCGGCGCAGTTGCGCGTCTCGACGCGCTCGTCGTGTTCCCGATGCACCCGCGCACCAAGAAATTCGTTGCAAAATACGGTATCGCGATGAAAAACGTTTTGGTCGTTCCGCCGCTGGGCTACTTCGATTTTCTAGCCGCCGAGGAAGGCGCGCTCGCGATTTTGACGGATTCGGGCGGAGTACAGGAAGAAGCGTGCGTGCTCGGAAAACGCTGCGTCGTATTGCGTGAAAACACGGAGCGGCCGGAAGCGCTTGGCGCCAACTGCGTTCTCGCTGGAACTGACGCCCGCCGTATAATTGCCGAATCCCGCAAGCCGGCAGCGCGCGCGCCTTGCCCGTTCGGTGACGGCAAGGCGGGCGAGCGAATCGCTTCCATCCTGCTTGAAAAAGAACGCGATTTGCGGGTGGAGTCGTCGGATTTCGTCGGGAGAAACTATCCCGAACGATTTTTGCTGCCGGCAATGAAAGGATGGACGGTCGCGCGTTTCGAAAAGAAATTCGGCGGCGTCGGAGTTTTGTTTGAAGGCGGCAGGATAGCCCGTTACCCTTCGCCCGGGCGCGTCTTGAAGAAAGATGATTTCCTGCTCGTGAAGCAGTGATCCGTTTTAAGGTTTTTTGTGGCTCGTTTTAAGGTTTGTTTCATGGCGTCGCCTGAATTCTTGAAGCGGTTTTACTACCGCAACTGGTTTCTGTTTCACTCAATCCGCAGGTGGGAATACGGAATCGCGAAACGCTTCGCGCGCGGCAGACTCCTCGACGCGGGTTGCGGCAACGGCGCGCTCACGCTTCGTTTTTCACGCTTCGCTTCGGAAACGATCGCAATCGATTCAAGCGCGGGCGTGGTCGCCGCCGCGAAAAAATACAATAACCCGTTCGGCGGAATAAATTATTCCGTTGGAACTTTGAGGAAACTTGATTTTCCGAACGGTTGCTTCGATTCGGTCGTTTGCATAAGCGTGCTCGGGCAGTGCGACGGCTACCGCGATGAAGTAGTGCGCGAGTTGTTGCGCGTCACGCGTAAAGGCGGGGTTGTCGTGCTCGCTGCGAACGCGGTTTTTATTAACGGCTTGAAGATAATGAAAGTAATGAAAGACGAGAACGGGAATGTGCGTAGGGGAAATCGCGAGGCGAACGGAAAAGAAATCGAGGTGCAGCGGTTTTACGCGTTGAAGTCGCGCGTTTTGCGCCGAGCTTACGATTTCTTTTTGAAGTACCGCGATTGGCGCACGCTTTTTTCTTTCTTCATGCACCCGTTGTTTTGGTTGGACGCGCGGTTCGGGCGCGGGAAAGGGCAGACAGAGATAGTTGTAATCCAGAAAAACTGATGTAATCGCGGGAAGTGGTTGGGTTGAAAGAAAAAATTTCTTCGAAGCTTTTGAAGCCGAACAGCGACCCGTTGAACGTGGTTATCGTCCGCCCGTTTTCCCGCCAGATTTCGACTCGCCTCGCGTCCACTCGCGTGACGCCTAACCAAGTAACGCTCGCAGCGCTTTTGTCTGCAATCGCGGCTTCCCTCGTCATCGTTTTCTTCGATTCCCTCGTAGGCGCAGTTTTGGCCGCGTTGCTGATTCAGTTGTACTTGATTCTGGATTGCGCGGACGGAGAGCTCGCGCGCCTCAAGGGAATGAAGAGCGATTTCGGGAAGTGGTTTGACGGCGTCGTAGACACGGTTGCAACGGGTTTGCTAATCGCAGCATTCGCTTTTCGGGCGGCGTCGATTTTTGGTTCCGATTTCGGGTTCGCGTTGTTTTCATCCGACCCGGCGCTCGGCGGGTTTTTTCTTTCCCCGGCTTTCGCGATCGCGCTCGGCTTCGCCGCAGCAATAGGATTCTTTACCGCGAACTTCAGTTACCAGTACGGCGAACTCGTTTTCGCGAAAACGAGGTCCGAAACCGTTAATGCCGCTTCGGCAAAAAGTCAGGGCGGGTTAAACTTTGTTTCAATCTTGAAGAGCTTCAGTCCAGGCGGACAAATGCTTTTACTGACGCTGGGCGCCGTGTTTTCGCTTCACTTGCTCGCGCTCGCGTTTTACGCTTTGTGGGCTAACGCGGTTTGGATTGCGCGCGTATTCAAGTACCGCAAAATGCGCGGCTGAAACCTTTTTTTGCCTAGAATAAGTCTTTCAATCCGCGGTTTCCCGGATTCCTAAGCACGTCTGGTTCAACGTACAGTTTGTGCCACACCGCGAGCATCGACAGGAACCAAAGACGGCCGGAATAATAATTCTCGATTTTGCGCGCGCCCCATCCGGCACTTCCCCCCAAGCCGTCGAAGGGCGCTGCAGCGCCGCGCAACAACTTGTTTTTCGCTATTAGGCGCTTGACTCCGTCCGGTTTCAAGTACTTTATTCCGCGAATGTTTTTCTCGTCGAGAATGCGTTCGGCGACTCCGACGAACTCGGTTTTGAACCATTCGTCTAGCGGCGTTTGCATCCCGACTTTTTTTCTCTCGATTATTTCCTTGGGAATGTAGCGCGCTGCAACGCGCTTCAACACGAATTTGACGTTCCCTC
Organism: Microcaldota archaeon; assembly: GCA_964580705.1. Taxonomy (GTDB): domain Archaea; phylum Micrarchaeota; class Micrarchaeia; order Norongarragalinales; family Norongarragalinaceae; genus CAITNU01. Next base: position 13,792 of record CAZOKY010000014.1, read on the forward strand.
CCTTGATTTTGAGTGCGGACGGGATTTGAAACGCGGTTTCGATTACGGTTTTGTTGAGGAACGGCACGCGCGCTTCGACCGAGCTCGCCATCGTCATCTTGTCTACGCGGTTGAGTTGGACTCCAGGCAACTGGTTTTTGAAGTCGTAGATCAGCGCGCAGTTCACGCTTTCGCCCGCAGGACAATCCGCAGTTTCCTCCATGTTGACTTTCGTTGTTTCCGCCTCGCGCGAGTCCTTGTCCAGCGCGAAGTAATCTTTTTCGCTTCCGCGCTTGAAGAAAGTCTCCCGCAACCGCGCTTCGTTCCCATTGAACGGGTTTTTTTCGAATTGCTCGTAACGCTCGTAGCCTCCGAACAATTCGTCGCCTCCCTCGCCGAGGAGTTCGACAGTAACAGACTTCCTGATTTTCCTTGCCAACAGGAAAGTCGGTGCAACCGCCGTGCGCGTCGGCGGGCTTTCCAAGTGCCAAACGATTTCCGGAATGCTTTTGCTGAGCCCATCGAGACTGACGTGGAGTTCCTCGTGGTCGGAGCCTACGTGTTCCGCTACTTTCCGCGCGAAAACGAATTCGTCGGTTTCAAGCCCGAAGCCAACAGTGAACGTTTTGAGCTTCGCGTCCGCCTTCGCGGCGAGTGCAGCCACAATGCTCGAGTCAAGCCCGCCCGAAAGCGCGACGCCGAGCGGAACGTCGCTTATGAGCGTGCTTTTGACGGATTCCGAGAGCGCCGATTCCAGCATGCGCGATGCCGCATCCGGCGAAAGCTCCGGCTGACCAAGGTTCAGTTGCGGGCTCCAATACCTGGAAATTTTTAAGGACTTGTTTTTCGCGTCGAAGACGAACGCGCTTCCAGGCGGTAGCTCGCGGACGCCTTTGAACAACGTGCGGTTGCCCGTTACGAAAAGGTTGTCGACGAGCGAAGCCAGCGCGGCTTCATCGATTTCGCGTTTGATCGCGTCGCATTGAAGAATCGTCTTGATTTCGCTAGCGAAAACGAATTCGCTTCCGTTGAAGTAGTAGTATAACGGTTTGATTCCGGCGTGGTCGCGCGCTCCGAACAACGTTTTCTTTTTCGAGTCCCAAAGCGCGAACGCGAACATGCCTTCGAAGCGGGAAGCGCAATCCGCGCCGTACTCTTCGTAAGCGTGGACTATGACTTCCGAGTCGGAATCGCTTTTGAATTTGTGTCCTGCTGCTTCCAGCGAAGCGCGTAGCTCGCGGAAATTGTATATTTCGCCGTTGAAAACCAGTTGCAGCGAGCCGTCCTCGTTCTCCATAGGCTGCGCGGCTTTCTCGCTTAAATCGATTATTTTCAGGCGCGTGTGTCCGAGCGAGATTCCGTCGCCGTTGCTTCCGTCGGTGAATTTGCCGTTCGCGTCTGGCCCGCGGTGCTCGAGCGAAAACATCATTTTTTTCAAGAGGGCGGCGTCAATCCAGTTGAATCCGCATATTCCGCACAAATTCAAAAACCCCGGAAAACCCTAACCGCCGCGCGCTCCGCTTCCCGCGCTTAATATTTTTTTAATGCGGCCTCGTAATCGTCAGCGTCGTCTATTTCGCCCCACAACAAACCGTTCGTTGGAAGCGCGAAGAAATCGAAGCGTTTCACGAGCTTGTCGAGCGCGGCGAGGTAAAAAATGTTGTTCTGCCCTTCGTCCAGCAACGCCTTTATCTCCGCAAAAAACTCGGTTGCTCCCGCCTTCGAAAAACGGTATATCCCGATGGCGTCGCCGGACGCCTCCGCTGAAAGAATCTTCTTGCTTACTGCTACGAGGCGTCCGTCGCTTACTTTTGCTTTCATCGCTTCCTCGGGAAGATTCTTTTTGTCGAGGTCGATTACCGCCGCGTTCGAGTGAGGCGACTCGAGGAGCGCGCGAAGAATGCGCGGGTCGAAGTAGTCGTCGCCGTTTATGAGCGCGAAGCCGCCTTCCGTTTTGCAGGCGTAATCGCGGGCGAGCCACGCGGAGTAAATGTTGTTCGTGGTTTGATACAACGGGTTCGGAATGAACGTGATTTTCATGCCCGCGTATTCGCCGCCGATTTTGCTCCGGATTTTTTCTTCGCGGAAGCCCACGACGATTCCCGCTTCGGCCGCGCCGCATTCGGCTGCGTTGTCGAGAATGCGTTCGAGAACGCTTTTGCCTTTCAAGTCAAGTAAGCTTTTCGGCGTTTCCGCGGTTAGCGGGAGCAGCCGTTTTCCTTGCCCCGCAGCCAAAACAACTATTCCAATGTCATTCATTCCTTTTCACTGTCTTTTTCTGTTTCTTTTTCTGCTTCTTTTACTGTTGCCTTAAGGTTACTTAACCGCTTCGATTATCAAGTGCCAGCCGACTACGCGGGAAGCAGGGTACGTCAAAAACTCGGGTACGTACCTCCCGATTTTGGGTATGCGAATCCAGTAAACCTTGGTTCGGACGCTCGAGAATTTGCCGAAAAACTTTTTCGCGCTTCTCGCGGTGTACGTCTTCGTTAACGGGTTCGTTGGTCCCCGCGCGTTCCTGTTCATTTCGGTTTCGTAATTAATCGCTTCCTGGACGCTCCACTTCCACCGCGAAGGATTAATGATTTTACGCAGGAGCAGAATCAAGTATTCGAATGAAATCGTGTGGTAAAGCATTATGCGCGCCGTTCCGCCCGGCTTGAGCACTCGGTAAACTTCATTCATGGCTTTTTGCGTGTTCGGCGTGTGGTGTAATACTCCGAACGAGTAAACCAGGTCGAACGAATTGCTTGGAAACGGGAGCCGTTCCGCATCGGCTACGCGCAGCGTTCCCTTGAGGCGCATTGCTTTGAAGCGCCTTTTCGCGAGTTTTATCGCGGATTCGGTGAGGTCTACTCCGGTGACGAGCGCGCCGTTTTTCGCGAACTGGCTTAAGTCGGTTCCGACTCCGCAACCGATTTCAAGGACGCGTTTGCCGCGGTACTTGTCGAAGCCCGCCACCTTGAGCAGGTAAGAATACGAGTACGGATACGAGTGGTAGCGCAGGCGGTCGATTTCCTTGAAGTATTCGAGCGTTCCTTCCTCGTGTTTTGCGAGAAACGTTCCGCACGGAGTAGTGTTCCAAAAGTCGTGCACTCGCCGCTTCAAGTGCGTGTTTTCGCCTTCGATTTTTTTTCCTTCGGTTTTTTTCTTTTGGTGTTTTAGGGTTTTTTCAGCCATGTGCTTTTTCCTTCCTTTTTTTCCTTTCTTTTTCCGCGCGTCTGTTTCCGCGTGCGGTTATTATCCGCCGCCCCTTATTAATTTTTAGAGTAAGAAAATTGGTGGAACCGGATCTGCCGGAATCACAATTCCTTTAAGCCGCGCAACCCCGTCCTCTTGAATGCCTTCCTGAATAACTCTTTTTCGACTTCGCCGATGAAACCGAACTTCAACGCCGCCAGCAAGTAAACGAAGACGACGGCGAAGAACAACGCGAGTTTTTCAGCTACTCCGAAGCCGAAAACCGATTCCGCGAGCCACGTCACGAAGAAAACCGCGCCGAAACCCAACGCGAAAGCCAGCAATCGCTTGTCAAACGGACTCGCCTTGAAGTATTTGCGTGCCGCCCCGAAAAACAGCAATCCGTAAACGCCCATAGCAACGGCGGTGCTCGTAGCAGCCCCAACCATTCCGTACTGCGGCACGAGAAGGAACGCGAGCGTGAAGTTCACCGATATGTTCACGATCGCGAAAAGCATTATTTGTTTGGTTTTCTTCAGCATGCTGAGAACGTAAAAGCTCGTCCAGAAGAAGCTTAACGTGAAATACCCGAACGAAAGAATTACCAGCGGAATGGCGGCAGCCGCGTACTCCACACCGAAAAAGCGCACGACTATGAGCCGCGAAAACAACACCATTCCCAAGAGCACGGGCAGGTTCGCCAGCAAAATCCATTTTGAAACTATGCGGTAAATTGCCGTTACTTTTTCCTTCTTGTCTTTCGCGTACTCCGCAGTCATCACGGGCAGGAAGAGCGACAGCAGCGCGGTCGGCATTAGCAGGAGAAGCGTTGCGGTAGGCGAAGCCGCGTTGTAGACGCCGACTTCGTTCGCCGTCTTCAGTATTCCGAGCACGAGAGTGTCGATTATGTAGAACGATGAGCTCGCGATCGAGACGACGACTAACGGCAGCGAGAACGAGAGGAGTTCGCGGTTTACGTTCGCCGACTTGATTTTCGCGGAAAACAACGGGAAAACCTTTCTGTCAAGGAAGTAAATAAACGCTAAGACGGTCAGGAAGCAGGCAGCCGCGTAGCCGGCGCTTAAACCCAGCAAGCCCCACGACAAAAAGGCGGGAATTGCCGCCAACGCTATTTTGAATGCGCTGTCCAAAACGTTTTTCGTGATAATCGCGTACTTGATTTGCTGCAGCGCTTTCATGGCGGAAAAACAGATTTCCGTGAGCGTCGCCGCAGGCAACGCTATTGCCATGAATTGAATTATTACTTCCATTTCGGGTTTCCCGAAGATTCCGCGGGCTATTGCGCCTGCGAAAACGTACAACAAGACGCCTATTGCAATCGAGGCGGCGAGCGATATCTTAAGCGCCGCGGTGAGCACGCCTTTGATTTTGTCGCGCTCGTTTTTGCCGTAGTAATACGCCGCAAAGCGTTCGACTCCGTTCGCGAGTCCGAGAAGCGAAACCGCTACCGCAATCGTAAGCAAGGCGACGCCGAGCGAAAAAAGGCCGTAGACGTCGGTTCCCGCGCGGGCGAGCACGAGGCGCCAAATGTAAGTGAATATTTTGGATGCGCCGAAGCCTAGGAACGCGAGTCCCGCGCCTTTGGCTATTGTTTTCGCTTCCTCTAACAGATTCAATACGCCCCGCTTGAACGCTCTACGCTATTCGGCGTGTTTGGCGCTCAATTGGCACTCTTATGTTTCGCAGTTATATTTAAGCTCGGTTTAGTAATCCTCTTAACTCAGTAATAGCTCAGTAATATTCTTAAATTTGGCGCTAGACGGCGTTAAAAGAGCATTCAGCGGTGTTGGGTTTTGGCGGGACTTTCAAGCAAACGCGTTAATCCTCGAAACAATCGTTTTCGTTCCCTCGTAGTGTGCGATCCTAGGGACGAGAACTTAGTCGGCAAGTCGGCAGCCTCGAAGAAAGGCTTCGAATGGTTTTCCTCGCGTTACGACGAACTCGCTTCGCCTTCGCGCTTGAAAGAATTGCGTTCGCTGATTAGGCGCGATTCAATTGAAATGCTGGTTTATTCGCGCAACGAGCAGACGTCGAATCCAAAAGACGCGAAAATCGGCGCGGTGACTTCAGCGCTGCGCTGCGGTTACTCCTCGTTCAGCGCGATAGACCGCGTCAAACGGCCTGAACAAACGACTGCGCTTTACAACGACTTGCTTTCGCCCGGCGTCCGCCTCCCGTTCTCCCTTCATTTCTCCAGTCGGAAGCCCCCTAAAAAAAATCAGC
>CAZOKY010000014.1:19204-22330 GCA_964580705.1 Microcaldota archaeon
CGTGCGTTCGCCTCCCTTTCTCGAGCCCGAAACCCCCGAAAAAAAGTATTCCGCGAAAACGCTCCAATAAAAACGGAAGCGGGTTTTCGTTTTCTCTTGCTTTCGACGTCGAACAATTGGGTTGCGTCCGCTACGGTTTGCCGAGAATACTGCCTTTGCTTTCCGAGCGCGGGATTCCCGCGTCGTTCTTTTGCACGAACTTCATCCTCGAAAAATACGTTGGTCTCGCGGCGGCGTTGAAGTCGTTTGGGCACGAACTCGGCGTTCACGGTTTGTGCCACGAGTACTTGGCGGGGCATTCCTTGCAAGAACAACGCGGCGGAATCGCGGAAATGCTGGCTGGCAAGGAAATCAGGCAGTCGAAGTCAAGGGTTTCCGGTGCGAACTTTATTGGCAGGATAGATTCCGCTACGGTTGAAGCAATCGCGGGGAACGGTTTGAAGTACTTCGTTTTTCCGTTGAAGAATACGCGCAAGTTTTACTCGGTTTATTCGCCGCCGCTCGCGGTTGGCGCGGATTCGGGTAACGTCGCGCTTGTTCCGATTCAAGCGGAGACTTACGGCAAGACGTGGCTTCAAGTCAAAGCGCAAATCAACAACACGCTTTACGCGGCAGGACGCGCGGAACGGTTCGGACGCGATGGGAGTGATTCGGTTCATTTGACTGTGTTGCTGCACCCGTTTCACGATGGAGCGCTTGAAAACTTGACGCGGCTTCGCTTGCTGCTTGATTACTTCGACGAAAACGGTTTCCAGCCGCGGCGAATCGACGAAGTCGTCCAAAGCGCGAACGCAAGCGCGAACGCGGGCGCAAAGCAAAAAACCGGTGGTTTGATTTCGTTCCGCGTTTCGCCAGTGAAAAGCAGGCCTGCAGCGTTGGTTCAGCGCTTGCAAAACAATTTCGCGGTAGCGAAATGCTTGAAGCGGCCGGCGTCTGCGCTGAAAATAGTTTGAACGAACAATGGCATCGTGATTGAATGAACGCGAAAAAGAAAGCGAAGAACGGAAAAAGGAAGAGAATACTCGTTTTCTGCGACTTCAAAGGCGTTCTCGGAGACGCAATCAGGATTTCGCGCATAACGAATTTTCTTTCCAAGCAAGGACACGACGTCGAGTTATGCAACGTCTTCGACTACCGCTCGAGCGTTCTACGCGTAATAACGCGGCCCGCGGTCTGGACGTCGGTTCTCCAACGCGCGGGCAATGCGAACGGGACGCTGCGCGACTGGGCTTACCGCTCCTTGTGCGAAAGCGTCGCAAAAGAAAAACTCGGTGCACGTGAAAAACGGTTCGACGCGGTTCTCGCGGAAGGCGTGATTCAAGGCGCCAACATCGTCGAAGCATGCGCCGCAGCCGACGTGCCGTTGTTCACCGACGTCCACGGACTCGCATCGGCGGAATACGAAGAAAACCCGTTTCTCGCGAAAAAATCGGTGCGCCACGTCCGTTACTTGCGCGAGGCGGAGGCCGAGGCGGCGCACGCAAGCGCTGGACTGTCGGTTGTTTCGAACCCGATGGGCAAATACTTTGAAGCTTCGGGAGTTTCCGGGAAAAAGATTTTCGTGGCGATGAACGGAGCGGACGCGCAAAAAACCCGTGCGGGCTTCCGCAAGCCGTTGAAGGCGGTTTACGGAGGGATTTTCGCTTTCTGGGAAGACGTTGACTCCTATCTTGACTTAGCCGCAACGGATTCAAAGCATGAATTCGTCCTCGCCGGCGGCGGGCCGCTCACGCAACGCGTTGAAAAACGGATTTCCGGCGAAAACATCCGAGTCGATTACCGCGGACAGCTTGCGCGCGAAAAAATGTTCGAACTCTTCGCGAAAACGCAGGTCGGGCTCGCGCCTTCGGCGGACGCGCTGGCGAGGCGGGTGGCGTGCCCGATAAAGGTTTTCGATTACCTTTCGTGCGGGTTGCCCGTCGTCACTCCCGCGTTCGGCGAGTGGGCTGAAATCGTTGAAGCGGCAGAGTGCGGTGTGGTAACGAAAAAGTCGGATGCTGGAGAATTCAAAGCGGCGCTTGACGCGTTGGGTGAGGAAAAGCGGTGGCGCAAAGCGTCGAAAAACGCGTTGGAGCTCATCAAGCGGGAATTCAATTGGGGCCGCGTTCTCGAGCCGTTGCAGGAAATGATTGAATCGGATTGAAATATCGCACTGCTTTTAAACAGCGCGCAATAAAATACCTCGAACGGAGTTGGGAAATTTGGTGAAAATGAAGCAAAGCGCTTCGAAAGATTACTTATGGTTGAGCGCAATCCTGGTTTTGGTTGCAGTCGTCGCATTAATCGCGGGTCCCGTCAGCATGCCCGTAGTCGACAGCGCTTACTACGCGGACATAGCAAAAAACATCGCTTCAGGCAAAGGCTTTCAGTCCAACTTCGCTCCAACGTCGACGAACCCGGTTCTGCCGCTCGTTCTCGCGTTCTTCATGACTGTTTTCGGCGGTTTTTGGGCTAAAGCGTTCGTAGTCGCGTGTTCCGTAGCGCTTGCCGCAGCATTCTGGGTTCTAGCGAAAGAAGTTTTAGGTGAAAAAAAGGCGTTGCTTGCCCTGCCAATCTTCCTCTTGTTCCCGGTTATTTTCAACGTCACGCTTGACTTGCTTTCCGACTCGGTTTTCCTCGTATTCGCGATTGCTTCGCTTGCCGCTTACGTCAAAATGATGAAGCTGAAAGCCGGGGGAAAAGAGGTTCGGTCTAAACTTTTGGTTGCGGCTTGGATTGGTTTCGCGGTTTTGGCGGCGCTGACTCGAAGCACGGGTTTCTTGTTGCCCGGAATCTTCATTCTTCACGCGTTGTTTGAACGGTACGGGAAATCCTGCAAATTCTGCGGAAACGGCGCGCCGAAAAAGAAAAGCGGTTGGCCAGTCAAGCCAATTAACTACGTGGTTTTCGCGATTGTTGTCGTTGCAGCGTTCGGCGCGTGGACATTGTTCACCGCCCAGCAAGGAGTTTCGGTTCCGGGAGCTTCCTACGCTCAAGGATTGGGAAGCGTGAGCCGTTACGCAACCATTTCCTTCAGTGTAGGCGACTACCAGAAAATCGCGGGCGGTGTGGCGACCGAGTTGAATCCGCCGATTTCCTTCTCGTTCAACGCGCCCTTGTTCGTTTCTTACTTCCTGCGCCTCGTTT
>CAZOKY010000015.1:0-19641 GCA_964580705.1 Microcaldota archaeon
AAAGGGCACGACGTACACTCAGTTCTCAAGTACAGCGTAGGCTGAAGACTGAAAAAACGCCGTTAAACGCCGCCCTAGAAAAGGGTTTTTTAACTACCGCGCCATAATAGAATTGGTAAGGCGGCGAAAGCGGCGAAAACGGCGAAACCCCGTTTTTTGCTTGCCAGGCGTGTGAAAGGTGTTGTTTTGTGGCTACAGTGCGTTACTTGGGGCATTCGGCTTTCGAAATCAATCTCGAAGGCAAAATAATTTACACGGACCCTTGGTTCTCCAAAAAAATGGCGGACGGCAGCGAACGCTCGATTCCAAGCGCGGCGACGACGGACAGCGTGCGCAAAGCCGACTTGATACTCGTTTCGCACATTCACAGCGACCACTGCGACCCCCTCGAAATCAACGCGCTCGTCGGACGAACGGCAGCGCAAGTCGTGGCGCCGGAAGACGTCATGTCGCAGCTCTCGATTCCAACGCGCTGCCGCGTACCAGTCAGCATAGGAGACAACTTTTCGTTAATGGGAGTCGACATCGCCGTAACGCAAGCCAAGCACCCGCAAGCGTCGTACGCCGTAGGATTCGTTTGCTCGCGCAACGGAAAATCGTTTTACTTCGCGGGAGACACTTACGATTTCTACGACATGCTGAACATCAACGTCGACTGCGCGTTCCTGCCCATCGGCGGAACGTACACGATGGACTCGCTCGGCGCCGTGAAAGCGTTGAAGACGCTGCGCTCGCGCTTCGTCGTGCCCATGCACTACGACACGTTCCCGCGCATTCGAACGGACGTGCACGACTTCGAGAAGCGCGTCCGCGCTTTCACGAAGACGACTCCCGTCGTCCTCGCGCCCGGAGAAAAATTCGATTTTTGAAAAACGCAAAACGCAAGAGGTGTGTTATCGGATGGCAATCGTTGGAGGAAGAATCACGGAAACCAGCGTGGTAAGGAAAAAAGACGGGAAAATCGAGGGGCTCAACGTCGCGGTGAACATTACGGACGTCAAGAACGAGAAAGAGTTCCTCGTGATTTCATACGAGCACCGGATAACGTACTTGCCGGACAACGTGGAAATGGTCGTGAAAGGCGATTTGCTCGCGGACGAAAACGAGAAACAGAAGAAGGAAATCGAGGACGAATGGAAGAAAAAGAAATTCCTTCCCACCGAGTTCGCGGAAGACGTGATTAACGCGATTACGTACACGGGCACGTCGATTGGAACGTTGCTCGCGTTCGCACTCAACATTCCGGCTCCGCTGAATTTGCCTCGCGCTAAAATCGGCATGCCGCCGCAGGAAAAGAAAGGCAAAGCCGGTTAAGCTCAAGCAAAGCAAAAAAAAATATTTTCAAGTTCGAAAGAAATTCGAAAGGTGATAGCCTTGGCAATCAAGCGCAGAAGAAGCTTTTTCTTCGACGACGAAGGGAACCAGTTCGAAGCCATCCGCCGCGAAATGGACGAGATGTTGAAAAACTTCGCGGGAATGGATTTCGAGGAAATGAATTTCGACGACTTGCCGCACGGCGGCGGAACCGGCGCCGGAGACGGGCAATCCAAAGTCTACGGGTTCAGCTACCGCGTCGGGCCCGACGGAAAACCCATAGTCCAGGAATTCGGGAACACGCGGAAAGCCGCAGGCAAAGGCGGCGCGAACGACCAGGAACGCGAGCCGCTCGTAGACGTAATCAAAAGCGATTGCGAAACCACCGTGATCGCGGAGCTTCCGGGCGCGAGCAAAGACGGAATAAAAGTGCGCGCAACGGAGGAAGAACTGGAAATCGAGGCTGAAGGCGTCGGCGAACGCCGCTACTCGAAAACGATTCGCTTGCCCGCGAAAGTCAAGAAAGGCAGTGCGCGCGCCTCCTTCAAAAACGGCATTTTGGAAGTCAAGCTCGCCTTGGCGGAGCCGGACAAGAATAAGGGAAAGCCGCCGAAAGTTTGCGGGGACGAAGTCAAAATCGAGTAAAAACTAATTCTCTAAAAACAAAACGAAAAAAAAGACGGAAAAAAGAAAAAACAAAAAACAACAAACGCGTTTCGCTTAATCGCGCTTCATTACGAGAGCGACTTTACCCGTACCGCACGGAATCGTCTGCCCTATAATGATGTTTTCAGCCACGCCAGTCAGCTTGTCTTCCTCGCCGAAAACGCACGCGTGCACGAGGTGCTTCCCCGTTTCCTCGAAAGCGGCGCGCGCGAGCACGCTCGTCTTCTCTCCCGAGATTCCGTGGCGCCCCACGCTGCGCACTTCGCCAGTGAACGTCATCGCGTCCGCAATAAGCGAAACGTGGCGGAGGTCTACACGCAAGTCCTGCGCGTCAAGCACCTTCTTCACTTCCTGGATTATAGCATTGCGCGCGGCTTCGATTCCGAGGACGCGGCCGATTTCAATGATGTCGTTCGTCGTCGTGCGCGAAGCGTCCACGCCGGGAACCTTCAAGACGTCTTTCAAGTTCGTGCCTTCAGTAGCGAGAAGGTATTCCACCGAACCGTCCTTCGCGCCCTTCGACTTCTTTTCAACTACGATGACGCGTTTAATGTTTTGCACGCCTTTCAGGATGACTTCGCGCAACGCGTTAGTCGTCTTGCGAATATTCTTCAAGGAATCGTCCTTCAACTTGATCTTGATTTCCGCGCCGTCTTCCGAATAATCTGGCGTGACTTCCCCGATTTTCTGTTTCACGAATTTCTCGGTAATATCCTTGTCGCGCAGAATCTGTCGGTCAAGCGTAAGCGAAACTATTTTGCGTTGGAAGTCTTCCTCGATTTTCGCGACTTTCGACAAGCTCACGCGCTCGATTGAAGCTGCGACGGCCTTCGCCTTGTCGTAATTGCGGCTGGCGTCGCCTTGCAAGTAAATTTCCATAACCGGCTTTTTAGGCGTTTTGCGCGCGTCAACGATTTCCACCATGCGCGTGAAGCCGAGTTGCGCGAGGCTCGCGACTCCCGCGTAGTGGAAAGTGCGCAACGTCATTTGAGTGCTCGGCTCGCCGAGGCTTTGAGCGGCGACTACGCCCACGGCTTCCCCGTACGCTATAGGCCCGCCTCCGCTGGACGGGTCGCGGCCGTCGTCCCCGAAAACGAATTCGATGATTTTTCCGCCTGCGTCGCGAACGCTGGAATCCTTGTCGACCACGAAGTCCTGCAACGCGTTGACTAGCCTGCGCTGCATGTAACCCGTCTTAGCGGGATTGACTCCTTTGTCGACGACGGAATCGCGTCCTCCCGCCGCGTGAAAGAAGTATTCAGTCGGCGTCAAGCCGAAGCGGTAATTACTCCGTACGAAACCGCGCGCTTCCCCGCCCAAGTCGCCCATCTTGTAGTGCGGAAGAATGCGTTGGTAATAACCCGACGTCATGCGTTTGCCGCGCACCGCCTGTTGTCCGACGAGCGCCGCCATTTGCACGACGTTGATGGGCTTGCTTTTCACTCCCGCGCCCGCCATGAGCAAAGCGTTGTTGTTATCGTAAACGATGTTGTTGAACGCCACTGGCGTTTTCTTGATGTGTTTGCGCACCGACTTCCACGAATCGTGGCGAATCGCTTCCACCACGCCCATCACGTGTTCTTCAAGCGTTTCCTTCTGCGTTTTCCCGGGCTGTCTTTCCAAACGCTTGCCCCTGTACTTGCGGATGAGTTCGCGTAACTCTTTTCGTCCCTTCAAATACAATTCCGAAACTTCCTTTCGCCCCTCGCGCGAAACCTCGTAGTCGTCGAGGCTCAACGACAAGCCGAAGCGCGTGATTAAGGAAACGCTCAAGCGGGAAGCGCGGTTGATGTAATCGCGCGCCGTTTCGGGACCGCGTTTGACAAACAGTTCGCGCACGAGCGCGCCGTTGATTTTCGAGTCGAAGTGCCCGCTCACGAGTTTCCCTTTCTTTATTCGGAAGAAGGCGTCGTAATCGCATTTTTCTTCGCGGCAATTCGTGCATTTCACGCAAGCCTTGTTGCGCGCCTCGAAATCGAAGTCGTCGGGAAGAAGCAACGAAAACAAGTCGCGGCCGCTCATTCCGCTGCGCTTGACATCCGCTTCCATTCCTGCCGCGGTTAGAAGCGTGCACGCGTCTTCGCGCGGGAAAACCAGGTCAGGCGAAAACGTGAGCAAGAAAAGACCCGTAATTTGGTCCAAATCCGGCGTGATGACGGGGTCGCCGCTGCGAGGCGACAAGATTTGCCCTTCAACGCTCATCAAAATGTCGGCTTCGCTTTGCGCTTCCTCGTTTTGCGGAACGTGAATGTTCATTTCATCCCCGTCGAAGTCGGCGTTGTACGGAGCGCATACAGCGACGTTGAAGCGGAACGTTTTGCCCGGCAGAACGCGCACTCGGTGGCACAGCATGCTGATGCGGTGAAGCGAAGGTTGGCGGTTGAATACGACTAAATCGCCGTCCATCAACTGGCGTTCAACTATGTAACTCGGCGCGATTTCCGTTAAAACTTCCTCGAGATTCGCCGCCGTGAGCTTCTTGCGCCTGCCGTCGGGGCGGATGACGTAATTGATTTTCTCGGGGTTAGCGCGAATGATTTTGCGGACGTTCTCCGCGTTCCACTCCGTCACGCTCACTGGAACCGAGAGCTCGCCCGCTATTTCGGTGGGAACGCCGATTTCGCTTATGCTCAACGTCGGGTCCGGCGAGACGACGGTGCGCGCGCTGAAGTTCACGCGCTTTCCGCTGAGGTTGTAACGAAAACGCCCTTCCTTCCCCTTGAGGCGTTGGAAAAGCGTTTTAAGCTGCCGTCCGGAACGGTGGCGTGCCGGAGGAACGCCCGCGATTTCGTTGTCGAAGAAAGTCGTGACGTGGTACTGCAGTAATTCCCACAAGTCTTCAATGATGAGTTGCGGCGCGCCCGCTTCCACGTTCTCTTCCAAGCGTTGGTTGATGCGGAGAATGTCGACGAGTTTGTGAGTCAAATCGTCTTCGCTGCGCTCTCCCGTTTCCAGCGTGATGCTCGGGCGCACGGTTACGGGAGGAACGGCGAGCACGGTGAGCACCATCCACTCGGGGCGAATCGCGATTCCGACTTCGCGGAGATCTTCATCAGGAATGCGTTCGAGCCGCTCGCGCACTTCGCTCGGAAGCAGTTTGCGGTCTTCCTCGTAGTAACTCATCGGTTTTACAAAAGAAACTTGTTTCTGGGGTTCGCCGCAGTGAGGACACTCTGAAGGGCGGGTGGATTTCTTGAACGTTCCCGGAGTCATCAAACGCCCGCATTTACGGCAGCACGAACGCAGCAATTGGTGGACGGTGCGCGCGAAACCAACGTGGACAACGGGGCGCACGAGTTCGATGTGCCCGAAGTGCCCGCTGCAATCCTTCATGCGTCCGCCGCAAGTCTTGCATTTGAGTCCCGGATCGATTACTCCGAGGCGTTGGTCTGCTAATCCGCCGTTAATCGGGTAGCCGTCTTCGTCGTACGTGTCCGGAACCGTGACTTTCGCCGCGCTCATCTTGCGCACTTGCTCCGGCGAAAACAACGTGAACTGAATGGATTCAATGGCTTTCATGCAAAACATCACGCTTTATCCTTGAGTTTGATTTTCGGGAATATTCCAATGCTCTTCATTTCGTCGAGAATCAACTTGAACGCGTAACTCATGACGACTTCGCTGATTTGAGTGCTCTCGCACAACGGGCAGTAACGCCGGTTCTTCAGCTTGTCGTAAACCGCAAGCGAACCGCAGTTCCCGCAAACGAGTTCAATCGTTTTGTCGCTCGACTCAATCATTCTCTCTTTCAGAAGCGACGCGGCTCCGAAGCCGATGAAACAATCGCGTTCCATTTCACCGAGACGCAAACCGCCTTCCCTTGCGCGTCCCTCAGTCGGCTGGTGCGTGAGCATCTGCACGGGACCGCGTGAACGCGCGTGCATCTTCAACGAAACCATGTGGTGCAAGCGTTGGTAGTAAACTACGCCCACGAATATTTTCGCGTGGATGCGTTTTCCCGTTCGGCCGTCGTAAAGGACTTCTTCGCCGTGAGGCTGGAAACCGCGTTCGACGAGTTGTTTCTCGAAATCCTCTCGGCAGTCTCCGCTGAACGCGGTGCCGTCCTTGAATTCGCCGCTAGCGCAAGCCGCCTTTCCGCCCAGCATTTCAAGGAGGTGCCCTGCAGTCATACGCCCGGGAATCGCGTGCGGATTAATGATTAAATCAGGCACGATTCCGTCGCGGGTAAAAGGCAAGTCGTTCGGATTCGCTAGAAGCGCAATGACTCCTTTTTGCCCGAAGCGGGAAGCGAATTTGTCGCCGATCTCGGGAATCGCGGTCCGGCGCACGCGCACTTTCACGAGCTTGTTTCCGCTCGTCGACTCCGTGAGCATTACGGCGTCGACGACTCCGTTCTCGTTTCCGCGCGTCATCAACGAGGATTCGCGGCGTTTCTCGGTCTGGATGTCTAGCGCGCTGATTTCCTTCAAAAAGCGGGGCGGAGACGATTTCGCTACGAGCACGGAATTCGGCGGAACCGGCGTCTCGGGATTCGCTACGCCGTCTTCGCTCAAGTGCGAGTACGCGTCTTCGCCGAGAAAGTCTTGAACGAACTCTTCAGGCACGCCGAACTTGTCTTTCTGCCCGCCCGGGTAACGGCGTTCCTCGGTCTTGTACGTTCGGAAGAAGGCGCTGCGAGCCATCGCGCGTTCGATTGCCGCGCGGTTGACTACGACGGCGTCGTTCATGTTGTAACCGTAATAACTCAGGACTGCGACAACGAAATTCTCTCCGCTGGCGCGGCGAAACGTTCGCTCCGCCTCGTAAACGCGCGTTCGCACGAGCGGCGCCTGCGGATAGAAAAGCATGTGCGCGCGAGTGTCCGTACGCAAATTGTAATTCGCGGCGTACAACCCAAGGCTTTGCTTCACGTGCTGCGCCGCCATCAAAACACGAGGCGCCATGTTGTACTCGGGAAACGGTATTTGCGCGCTAGCGAGGCCGAGAATGCCTACGGCGTCGATTTCCAAGTGCGTGTGGTCGGGCGTCAAATCTTCTTCATCGACGGCGATGAACGTGTTCTCCTCTTCCTCCGCATCGAGATATTCGACTATTCCGCGTTGCACTAAGTCGTTCCAAACGACTTTCTTTTCAGCGAGTTGTTTCTTGACGTCGTCCGTAAACAAGCTTTTCCCGCGTTTGACGACGAGCAACGGTCGGCGGGCGCGGCCTTCATCCGTGTTGATGAAGACTTCGTTCGTGCGCCTGTAAAACGCGACGTTCGCGAACGGCGTGATTTCCCCGCTTCGGCGTTGGTCACGCAGTTCGCCCGCCAGCTTTTCGCCGCTGTCGGCGAAGCCGACGAAGCGGCCGTTCAAGTAAACGCTTGCCTTGTTGCTCATTTTCAATTTTCAGCTCTTTCAGTCAGCTCTAGTGAATTTTCAGTCTACCCTCATCGTTACGCCGAATTTCTTTAGCGACGCTTCAACTCGCTTTTCGTCCGCGACAGTCGTAACTTCGCAGAATAACGCGAGATTCTTGACGAGACCGCAGTTCGGGCCTTCAGGCGTCTCGTTCGGATCCAAGCGGCCCCAGTGCGTGCCGTTCAAGTCGCGCGCCTTGAAGTGCGAGTGTTTTTTCGCGAGCGGCGACGTCACGCGCTTCAAGAAAGCGCTCGCCGAAATGTAGTTGTAACGGTCTACGGGTTGGCATACGCCCGTGTGCCCTCCGACCCAGTTGCCGGTCGCCATCGCGTACTTCATCCTGTCCGTGAACGCGTCGGGCCTGACAATCGCGAAAAGCGACATGCGTCGCCCGCGGATGTTCGCGCGCTCCATTTGGTAAGCGACGTCCTTGACGAGGAATTGGAAAGCGTAACGGAATAATTCTTCCATGAGTTTGCCCGCGATCTTCAGGCGCTTGTTCGCGTAATGGTCTTTGTCTTCAGGCTTGCGTTTCCTGCTCGCGACGAGAATCACGCGTTCCGCCATGCGGCACAAGTAATACGCTTTCGCGAGCGAATCTTTTTCGTCGGTGCCTATGTGCGGCAAAAGATAACGGTTGAGCAGCAACTCCGCCCGTTTGAGCTGGTATTCGAGCGGTTGCCCAGGCGCAGCGCGTTTGCCTATCACTTCAAGAGCGTCTTTCCGGTTTTTCGTCGCGTCGCCTTCGAGATTAAGCAAAACGTCGTTCTGCACTTCCTTCATTGAAGAGAAGGCGGACAAGATTTTTTCTTCCTTGTCGAGCCCGAGAGCACGCAAAATCAGAATGAGCTCGAGCGAACGCGCGTACGAAGGCAGCGTCACGCTCATTTTTCCTTCCTTGTTGCGGTCGATCGTGCACCGCCCGCGGAAGCCTTCGTGAGTCGAAAACACTTTCGCTTGCACGAGGTCCTTCTCCTTGTCGCGCGAGACGAATACGCGGTTCGGCGCGAGGTCTTCAAGCGTCATCAAGCTTTTCTCGATTCCGTTGATTATGAAGTAGCCGCCTACGTCGAGCGGGTCCTCGCCCATCTCGATTAATTCGCGCTCGCTTTTTCCGTGGAGATAGCACAATTTCGATTTCAGCATGACGGGCAATTCGCCTATGTAGACTTCTTCGACTTTTTTTTCGACTCCGCTCGTGACTTGAGTCATCTCCAAAAAAAGCGGCGCGCTGTACGTGAGGTCGCGCATTCTCGCTTCGCCGGGGTAAATCGGGTTGCGTACTCCGTCCGCTTCAGTCACGACGGGGCGTTCGACGCGCACTTTGCCGAGCTTGATGTAGACGCCTTCGATTTGCGGCTCGATCACGCTTTGCGCGTCAACGATTCGCTGGATGGAATTCTCGACGAATTTGTCGAAAGAGCCTACGTACTGTTGGGAAACGGGGTTCGCCCGCAAGTATTCAACCGTCAATTCCGGAAACACTGTTCAAGCACGCTCCCAAAAACGATTTCGAAACGGATTCTTAGAAACAAAAAAAACTTTGACCCGAATTTTCAGTCTACGACTAAGCGGTAATACAATTCTTCTTTCCCCGTTACGAGGCTGTTGCGCCGGAATTTCAGTACGGCGCCGGGTTGCGCGTTCGCCGTTAGTACGGCGGCGTCGTCCGACTTTATGAGCGGTAATTCGTTGATGGTGATGCCGTGTTTTTTAGTGAGCTCCGCTAAATCTTTTTCTTGCACTACTTCCACGCGGGGAACAAGAAAATGGTTGAGAGTCTCCAAAGGAAAACCGCCTGAAAACCGCCCGTTAAACGCGTTCGC
The DNA here is from genome assembly GCA_964580705.1 of Microcaldota archaeon. GTDB lineage: Archaea > Micrarchaeota > Micrarchaeia > Norongarragalinales > Norongarragalinaceae > CAITNU01. The sequence continues at coordinate 9,170 of CAZOKY010000015.1, forward strand.
CGAAGGCGCCGACGCGTTTAGCCACAATAAAAAAAGTCGTGGATAAGCTTCGCTCGCTGATAATCAGAAGCTTACCCTACCATTTTCCTTAAAAACCTTTTTAAACCTTTCGGTTTGTCGGGAGTTTGTTTCAACGCTCCAGAAGTAAACAAAAACGCCTTTTTACGTTAAGCCTTTTAACGCTCAGCCGCTAAACACAACTCTATGAACTTCAAGAGCCACTTTCAGAGTCACGCTCATTACGCGTTGCGCTTCGACACGCAAAAGCCGCAGCGCTTCCGCGAACCATTCCTGGAAATCGACGGCGTAAAAATGCATTGCACGCACCTCGCTCCGCCGTTGCGCGAGGCGGAGAATAAGGTACGGCTACTCGGAATCAGGAAAAACGACGCCGTCCTCGACGTTTGCACGGGACTCGGTTACAGCGCGATCGCGTGCGCGCGCCGCGGCGGCCGCGTAACCACCGTCGAAGTCGATGAAGAAGTTTTGCGCCTCGCCCGCGAAAACTTTTTTTCCCGCGAACTCTTCAATAACCCGCGCATCATGCTCGTTCAAGGCGACGCGAACGAAGAAGTCAAAGAATTCGGCGACGCGTCTTTCGACGCCGTACTCCACGACCCGCCGCGCTTCTCGTTCGCCGGCGAGCTTTACTCGCGCGCATTCTACGCCGAACTTTTCCGAGTTCTAAAGCCGCGCGGCCGGTTGTTTCACTACACGGGAACGGCGAACGAACGCACGGGAAAAAGCTTTTTGAAAGGCGTGAAGCAGCGGCTCGCGGAAGCGGGTTTCGAAAAAATCTTTTGGCGCGAGAACGCGCTCGCGTTCACCGCTGAAAAACGGGGACGCCGTACCTAAACTCTCACGAAGCCGAACTTCTTGTTTTTCGCCGTTTTTTTGATGAAATTAGCCAAGCTTTTCTTGAAAGCTTCCGAAGAGTGGCGCCGCTGACCTTCGATATAGCCTATGCGTACGCGCTTGTATCGCGCGGGAAAACGCTTGAAGTTTTTCCAAGCCGCTTTGTCCGCCTTGACCGCGGCAAGAACGTCGCGGGCGACGACGAATTTTTCACGCGAAGCCGGATTGAACGCGTGCGAAACAGCCGCCAAGCCCGCGGGCGTCATCTTTTTTTGCGCGACGAGTTTTCCGATTCGTTCCTTGTTTGCTTGCGAGAGAACGCTGCCTTTACGCCGCGGGGAAAAACGTTGCGCGAAACTTGCGTCGTCAATCTTTTTCACGGTGCTGTCAATCCAACCGAAGCAAAGCGCTTCCTCGACCGCGTCGTTGTACGCAACGCGCTTACTTCCAGTGTGCTTCTTCGGGTAAACGAGCCAAATCTCTTTTTCCGTCGCGTGGTACCGCGCAAGCCAAGCGCGCCAACTCGCGCGATCGGAAACGTAAAGCGTTTTGCCGATTTTCATGAATTAACCAACGCCTTCGCTAGTCACTCTTCTTCCTCGCTGCCGATTTCGCTTTCGCTGGGACTCGCGGCAGTGATTTTCTTTATTTCTTCCTTGCTGCGCGAACGAAAATCTTCTATCGTCCGAACGCCCGCGTTGAAAAGCCTGCGGCCTCGCACGCGTCCGACTCCGCGCAGCTTGCAGATTTCGAGCAACTCTTCCTTTATGCCGTGCTTGATGCGCCTGCCGAGCATTCGCGCGCTCGCTTGAACCGTCGAAGCGTTCTTCATGAACGCGAGCTCCTGCAACGCGTAAGCGAGCCATTCCGCATTCCTCATGCGGGCGTGGAGAACTCCAGGCGGGATTTCGAACGAGTCGAGAATCTTGTCTTCCGTATCCTCGTTAATCCACGCGTTCAAAACCTTGCTCGTCTTGTATTTATCCAGCGCGGCAGCGTCGAACTCCGCCGCCTGCAAGTCGAAGTCGTCGCTTAACGCGTAAAGCTCGTTCCACAACGCTTCCTCTTCCTTGCGGTTCGCATTCATGAGAGGCAACGCTTCAGTCGTGGAATTCAACGCCATCAAGTACGAGAAAACGTTTTTCTTTTTCTTGCCCGCCTGTTCGATGAAGCGCAGCAGCGAGTACGAGCTCAACGGGTCGATGTACAACTCGGCGGTGCGTTTCCCAACAGGCGTCGCGAGCAGCGTCGCTTGCTTTTCGCGCAAGAAATCCATGTCTTTAAGCTCGCTCACGACGCGCTCGACTTTCTCGTACAACTCGGCGGCGTCTCCGTACTGGAAAGCGTAAAACGAGTCACCGAAAAACTCTTTAATCTCCGCATTCGTACGGCAATACTCTTGAGCGACGAGCGCGAGAACGTGGCTGCGCAGAACGGGTTCGCTCGCGAGCTTCGAGTAAACGTTTTCGAGCGGCCCCGTAACGTACTTTTCCGTAATCGAACGCTTTTCAGTCGGACGGCACACGAGTATTCCAATTCCACGCTTGTCGAATTTTGGACGTCCGGCACGGCCGCAATTGTGAACTAAGACATCGTTGTAGATATAGTTAGAGTTGTTTGCAACGGTCAGATTATACACTGATTCTGGCGAAGATAAAATTTCTTTCTCGAAAAATCTGACTTGCTCAAAAATCAAATCCCCAACTATTTTTCGCGGACAAGTTTCCCGTTTATACTCTCGCGAATCAGGAATAAGCCTAACACATGGTATTTTTTGCTTGAACTTGTTTACTTCACTGATTGAACTTACCGTCAGCCACCAGTTCAATTGCTTGTCGCCGTGAACAGTCGATCTGACACCAAACTTCTTTAGGAGTTTCTGCGTGTCCAAAACAAGTTGCCTGCTCTTGACGCAAAAACGAACTTCGTGAGTTCGCTTTTTAGAGTTATAATTTCCTTCACCATCAAACAGGCCGGCGATGTAATTAGCAGTGTATTCAGGCGGCAGTTCAAAAACCTCTTTGGAAGGAGCAACAGTATACGCTTTCTTGCCTGAAGTTATGCCGAAACGCGAAATCAGCGCGCACAACGCTTGATTACAAATTTCAATCATGATAACTTCTTTTTTGGAGAACCCACCGCCGACACGTTTGTATTCATAAAATGAAATGCCTAACTCGCGCAGACAAACCTTTATTTTTTCAATTATTCTAGGATCCGTATTCCCAATTTTTATTTTCTTGTACTCGACATTGCGCCAACGATTTCGACCTTTGTATCGCACCATGCTGCCTTCCGCAGCTATTATCCCGACCAACCACAAGAAATTAGGAGATAGATTTTTTGCTATCGACAGGCAGTTGCCTTGCTTGCTTTTGATTAGTTTAACTCGTTCGTATAATTCGCGATCTAATCCGCTTCTTTTGGTCAAGCCACGAAGAATTCGCAGAGGGATTGCTTTTCGCCAAGCGTAGTCTTTAAGTGTTTTGAATTTTACTCCAAGTTCGCAAGCCATTTTTTTATAGGTTAAACCACTTTTCGCAACTGATTCTTTTACTAAACTACCGGCGCCTACGACGTAACAATCATCAAAGTAGTCTAGTGTCAAAGGTAAATCGGAATTACTTGGGGCTGTTCTGACGACGGCGATGAAATCGCCCGGCTCAATGTTTTCAGCGGTTTTCCAAAGGGTTTTGCCTAAATATTCGTTCATTTTTAGCAAGGGATGGTTTGGCGTCAACCTGATTTCGCGCCCGTCCGAAAGACGCAACTTCACGAACTCGGACGCTTCTCGTTTGAACCAATTGACTGGCACGCTTGATTCCATTTGCCAGTTCGACTCGTTAACGCAAGCTAAGCCGCTTTGACCTCGTTTTTCGAAGATATCACTAATTTTTGCATAAGCCCCGCTTGAAAGCAGTATTTCAGCGTCAGCTGGGAGGCACATTTGCTGGCACTCGAGATTCGGAATCAACTCCGAAAACGCTCCGTTGAACCTCTTCAAGTCGCGGACGATGACCCAACTCGCGGGGTAGTCGACGCCCATGGCGAGCGTCGTAGTGCAAACGATTGCTTTCACGCAACGTTTTTTCTTGAATCCGTCTTCGATGAGCGTTCGTTGCTTGGACTCGATGCCCGCGTGGTGGAAACTCACGCCGTTGCGCAAACACGAAGCCAACAACTTGCATTGCCGCGTCGGCGTCCCCAAAACTTTGAGCGCGCGCTCCGCGAGTTTCTCGCAATCCGCTTGTTCTTCAGGAGTCAGTTTCTTCTTCGTTGTCTCGCCGAGTTCGAGCGCAGTCGTTTCCGCGTTTCTTCGCGTCGCCGCAAAAACAAGCGCTTGACCTTTACCGGCGTTTTCAGCGATGGCTAGCTCTACGAGGTCGTGAATCGCGCGGTCTTCGCCTTTCGCGAGCGTCACGAATCCCGTCTCGAAAAAAATTTTTTTCCTATCACAAACGCCTAAAACGAGGGGCGTGGGACGCCACGTGCTCTTGAAGAGTTCTGCGCCTAGCCATGAGGCGACTTCCTCAGCGTTCGGAATCGTACCGCTCAAGCACAACAGTGCGGCGCCGGTGCGTTTCAACTTCGTGAGAACGATTTCCAGCGTTGCGCCCCGGCGGTCGTCGTTCAACAAATGAACTTCGTCCGCGATGACGAGTCCTACGTCGCCCACCCATTTGGATTTGTGCCGCAATAACGAGTCGAGTTTCTCGCTCGTGACGATTATGACGTCGTACTGCGACAACTCGTCGCTGTTCGAGTCGTAATCGCCCGTGCTTATGCCGACGTTGATGCCGAACGGCGCGAGGGATTTCCCGAATTCGATGTGTTTCTCCGCCGCGAGAGCGCGCAACGGAACGATGTATAACGCTTTGCTTTTCGTTTCGGCGTGGTTTTTCACGATTTTGAGTAGCGCTAGAAGAGTTTTTCCGCTCGCGGTCGCCGCGCTGACGACGAGGCGGGGCTCGTTCAGCAAAGGAAGCGCGCGCTCTTGCATGGGATTCAGCGAGTCGTAACCGAGTTTGAGGAGAACGTCGGCGAGCGAAAGCTCGCCAGCGAAAACAGTTTCCGTTGAAGACGCAGTTGTTTTTTCTTTTATCGATTTCGGAGTCATCGCCTTAATCTTTCAAAACCAGCGTTAAAAAACGAGTCGGGGGGCTTCCTTCCAGTGAATTGCGGCGCGTTTAACCTGCTCCGCCTCCGCCGCCTCCGCCGCCTCCGCCCCCTCCGCCGCTGGCGCCGCCTGAAACCGAGGCGCTTGAAGCCGACGAAAACGAGGAGCCGAAGGAGGAGGCGAATGAGGCGCCGCCGAGCGCGCCGTAAGACGCCGCGAAACCGTGATAGCGTTGCGGCACGACGCCGAGCGAGTGCATTTCGCGGGCGACTCGGTCGGCGTTGCCGAACACGGCCGCGAAAACGAGGTACTGCTCCCACAAAACGATGTCCGTCGGGATTTTGTCGCGGAAGTTATCCATCGTGTCCAAAAACCAATGCAAGCCGTCCCACGCATTGAAGCGTTCTTCGCCTTCGTCCGTAAAACGCGTGAGAGTAAACTTGAAGGCGAAGCGTTCAAGCAGGAAAAACGCTGCGACGACGAGCAAAGCGCTTGCGACCGCGAAGCTGAATCCGTAGAAAGGCGCGAGAACGAACAATAATGCGAACGTCACTGCCGCAAGCAAGCCGCACGCCTTGGCGAATTCGCCGCGCCCTTTTTGTTCCAAGAATTTTTCCGCGAAACCGTTTGCCCCATTGATTTCTTTCGACGTCATTTCAGTCCACTGCGTCAAAATCGAGCGGATGTCGCTTTTGTGCGCTTCCGCGACTTCCGAAAGTTTAATGGAATCGCATGCAACGGATTTCGTTGAAAACCACCCGATTTTTTTATTTCTCTGAAAGATTTCGTCTAACAACCATTTTTCGAATTCGTGAAGCCCTTTTTTCGCTTTCCCGCGCTGCCGCGTCAGCAAGTAATCGTCTTTCTTGAAAACTATTCCCGTCGGCGGCGCCTTCTCGATTTTTATGTGCCCGCGGCGCGCGAGGTCGAGCAGCGTCGCGGTCAAACTCCGCACTCCGACTTTTTGCGTGAGCAGCCACTCGACTTCCCACGGTTTGTCGTCGAACGGAATGTCGTGAACGCGCATCCGCTGAACTTTGCCGGGTTCGCGGCCGTACTTGTCGTAGTAATAGTAAAACGCCGCAGCCAACGCGAGCGCGACGAGCACGGGCCAAAGCCACAGCCAAATAGAGAAACCGTAAATCGCCGCGTTCCAATTCTCGTCATTGACGATTTTATCGTAACCCTTGCCGCCAACCGCGAGAGCGTAGACGGGGGAAGCAATCGCTTGCTTGTTGAAAAGCGTTCGGAATTCAAGGAAAGTTTTCCGCGGAATCGAACGCGCAGTGATTTTCAAGACGTCGCCGTCAAGGAAATAGCCGGCGTCAAGCGCGGGGTGCAGCCAAACGCGCGTTCCCGAGAAAAGCGGTCTTGGAAAAGTAACCGTCGCTTCAAGCGAACGCACTTCAGCGTCCCACTCGCTTCCCCAAACCTTCCAATAAAAGGCGTAGGCGTCGTCGTACGACTTGATGGCGTCGCGCAGAGTGTAACGCAACACGAACGTTCGTTGTTCGTTCGACGCCGAGTAAGTCCAGTAAGCTTCCCGGACACTCCCCTTGTCCGTGAAAGTGAATTGCACGGGCGTTTCGGTTCCGCCGCGCAACTCGGAAACGCTCACGTCTTCGTAAGCCCAAGCGCCTTTAGGCAAGTCGCGGTAGGCGAACGTGAAATCGCCTGAAAACGCGAACGTCAATTCCTCGCGCACCGCGACGCTAGCGTCGTCCGCCACGGTGTAGTCGGCGCGCACGCTCGGAAAATAAAAACTCTTAGCTGCGGAGAACGACGCCAAGAAAAGCAGCAAAAGCAGGATGGATACAAAACTAGTTTTTTTCACGTCAAACAATACGAAACCGTTGTTTAAATGAATTTTTATTTCGCGCAGTTCGAAGAATCGATTGACGCGATTAAAACGCTGGAATTCGCGCGCGCCGCTACAACCAACCGAGCGTCATGCTTAAAACGTAGTGCGCGCCCACCAAAATGAAAATAACGCCCGCCGACAACCGCACCCACCTTTCAAACACTTGAAGCTTGTTTACCAAGACGCCGATAGTCGAAATGCCGAGCGCCAACAACACTGAAAAAATTATTACGGGCAAACTCGTCGCTATCGAAAACACCGCGGGAATAACGAGCCCATCGCCGGATTTTATTGCAAGCGGAACCAGCATACCGAAAAACAAGACTGCGCTGAAAGGACAAAACGTCAACGCAAAAAGTACTCCCAAAAGAAAACTGCCGAGAAACCCCTTTTCCGAAAGTTTTTCTTTAACTTTATTCAGCCATTTACTTCCGTCGAACAAACGTATTTTAAAAAAATCCAGCATGACTACGCCGATTACTATGAGAAGCGGCCCTAACAGTTTCTCACCGTACCTTTGCAGCGTAAGCGAAACGATTTGAATATTCAATCCGAACCAAACGATGAGCGACGCAAGAGTAACGTAGGTTAACGTTCTCCCTAAAGCGTAAGCCAACCCCACCAAAAACGTTTTTCTTCCGCGGTCCAAACGCCGAGAAATGTAAGCTATGGCCGTTATGTTCGTAGCAAGCGGGCATGGGCTCAACGCCATCATCAACCCGATGAAAAAAGCGGCGATTACGGGAATGTTGCTCGTCCCCATCGCTTCCATGAACGCCATAAAATCCATTTTTTCTTACACCGCCCACCGGCCGTTTTCAAAGCTTTAGTTTAATCCCCCGCAAGCTTTTCGCTCAATACTCGTCTAAGATAATCCAAGTACTTTTGCTTGTCGCCTATCTTGTACCAAACGTTGGCGTTTTCTTCCTTGTGAAACCCGGTTTTATCGTACACTCCAATCCACAACGACGAACCGGTAACCCCGTATTTCGCAACCAACGTCTGGTTTTCAGGCAACTCCACATTCACGCGAGCGAAAGAAATTTTTCCTTCCTCCAACTCCTTGGAAAAATAAGTTTTTACGGTTTCCTCGGCGTACGCGCCTACAGTCAAACACGAGTAACACTGGTACTCGCCGTGAAAATGAATAACTTCAACTCGCTCAACACCTGAAACGCCAAACGCGCCACCGCCAAGCAGATTAGACGCGTTTGCGCTAACAGCATCAACGCTAACTGAAGCAACCGCCACGGCGCTAACGTTGTTAACCGCGCCCGCGTCGTCGTTGCCGGAATCGCCGCCCAAACACCCGACAAGCAATACGGAAAAACTAAAAACGATTAACACGATTACGAGCCGCTTGTTGAACGGCTTCGACAAAAACCCGTTGATTGAATTAAAAATTTTTTGAAGCAAAAAAACACCCTTTGCTAACTTAAGAAAACATAAGTTTAAAAACATATCAGTTTAAACTTATATCATGACCAAAGCGCCCAAAGCGTTGTTTGCGCTGGCGGATAAAACCCGCTTAAAGATTCTAAAGCGCTTGACGAAGACGAATGCTTGCGCTTGCTGCGCTTGCAAGCTGCCGGCGATAGTCGGCGTTTCGCAGCCCGCGGTTTCCCAGCACTTGAAAGTGCTTCGTGAAGCCGGACTCGTAGAAATGCACAAGGACGGCGCGAAAAGAATTTACTCGCTTTCCCGGAAAGGAAAACGCGTTTTGAAAGACGTTTCGAAATGGTGAAAACGGCGAATACGGTGAAAACTGCGACGGTGATGAAAATTAAAATTGAAGTTTTGGGTTCGGGTTGCGCCAAGTGCGGCGAACTCGAGAAGCGAGTTCGCGAAGCCGTCCGCAAAACGGGCGTTAAAGCGGAGGTAACGCACGTCTTCGACTTGAACGAAATAATCAAGAGAAACGTTTTCTCCACTCCCGCAATCGCAATAGACGGCAAAATCGTTTTAAGCGGCAGGCTGGCAAGCGTAGAAGAAATTACGAAGATAATCAATAAAGGCGACTGAATTAGATGGACGTCTACACTCTCGCGTTAGCCGGATTCGCCGCGATCTGGGATTACGTCGCCGCGCACACGCTGTTCTGCCTCGTACCCGCATTCTTCATAGCGGGCGCCATGGCGGCACTCGTTCCCAAACACGAAATTCTGCGTTATTTGGGTAAAAACTCTCCGAAAACAGTGGCGTATCCGATCGCAATCGTTTCCGGCTTGCTGCTCGCCGTTTGTTCTTGCACCGTCCTCCCGTTGTTCGCTGGAATACGCAAGAGCGGCGCGGGACTCGGCCCCGCAATCGCGTTTCTTTACACTGCTCCCGCAACCAATATCATCGCGATTCTTTACACCGGAAGCCTAATCGGTTGGGACATCGCCGCCGCAAGAATCTTTTTCTCCGTCTTGTTCGCGTTATTCATCGGCCTCGTGCTCGGTTCGTTGTTCAAGGAAGAAAAAAACGCCGGCACGCCGGACTTGGCTGAAACGCAACGCGCCGCAGCCAAACACGCTACCAAGAGCAATAAAAAGCGTTTGCTGGCGTTGTTCGCCGCGCTCGTCGCGATTTTAATCGTCGGAACGCGCGTAAGCGAGGAAACGCTGAAATACGCGTTAACAGCCGCACTCGTAATCGTTACCGCGTTCATCACCAAGAAATATTTTTCGCGTGAGGAATTCGACGAGTGGATGACCGAAACACTGAGTTTCGCCAAAAAAATATTTCCGTTACTGCTCCTAGGGGTTTTCGCTTCTGGAATAATCCGCGCTTTGCTTCCGGGCGATTGGGTTTCGACGTTCGTGGGAGGCAACGGCGTCATGGCGATGGTTATTCCCGTGTTGTTCGGAATATTCGTTTACTTCCCGACGCTCGTGGAAGTGCCGATGGGTAAAATGTTCCTCGAACTCGGAATGAGCAAAGCTTCTTTGCTCGCGTACTTGCTCGCCGACCCGGTTGTTTCGCTGCCGAGCTTGCTCGTATTGCGCCAGATAATGGGCGCTAAGAAAACGCTTGTCTACGCCGCGCTTATTCTCGTTTTAACGGTTTCAGCGGGATTGCTGTTCGGAGCAATAACGACGTAAATAACGGAAAAAGAACGGAAAATAAATAAGGAAGGCGTAACGCACGCATGGTAGACTTTTTTTCTCACGCGCTGTGGGCTTACGCGTTATTCCATGCGCGACCCGACGCCGTCGTTTACGCCGCTGCGGCGCTCTTGCCGGATCTCGCGTGGGGAATACCCGCGATAATCCTTTTCGTGGCGAGCGGACGCAAGTTCGCCGAGCTTCGGCGTTGGCGCAAGCTGCCGCACGAGAATTTGCGCAAGCAACCGTATTTTGAAACGGTGCGAACGGCGTACCACGCAAGCCACTCTTGGGTAATTGCGGCAATCGCTTCGTTCATCGTAGCAGTCGCAATCCCGAAACTCGCTTTGCCTTTCGTGAGCGGTGTGTTCCTGCATTTAGCGATGGACTTGTTCGTTCACAAGGACAGCGTAAACGGACAAGAACCGTTTTACCCGCTCAGCGCGTGGCGCGCGCCTTCGTTCGTGCACTGGAGCAACAAGAAGTTCATCGCCGCGAATTACGCGTTGCTCGCCGTCGTTTACGCCTTAATTTTCCTCGGCGAATTCAA
>CAZOKY010000016.1:0-13249 GCA_964580705.1 Microcaldota archaeon
TTCTTTTCGTCGTCGTTCTTTTTTATTTTTCGAGCCATTTCTCGATTCTGTCGAACGCCTCAACCATGTCGTCGTACGAACTGACAAGGCTCAAGCGGATGTGATCCTTGCCTTGGTCGCCGAAACCCGGCCCCGGAAGACAGACGACGCCGATTTCTTGAAGCAAGCGTTCGCACAATTCTCTTTCGTCGCATTTTTTGCGTTCCATCCACGCTTTTACGTTCGGGAAAATGTAGAATGAACCCATGGGCACCGCAACGCTGCAACCCAGCTCGCGAAACTTTTTGACGGCGTAATCGCGCCTGCGCTTGTACTCCGCCACCATTTCGCTTACCGCGTCCTGCGGCCCGGTTATCGCTTCGATTCCCGCTTGTTGGACGAAAGCGTTAGTGCACGAAACAGTGTGCCCAATCATTTTCGAAACTTCGGGCACGAAGCGCTTCGGCAAAACGCCCCAACCCAAGCGCCATCCCGTCATCGCCCAACTCTTGCTAGCGCCGTGAATTAAGAACGTGCGTTCCTCCATTCCGGGAATCGAGAGAATGCTTTCGTGTTCGTGGTGTTCCGAGAAAACGATGTCGTCGTAAATCTCGTCGGAAACAATAGTCAAATCGTAGCGTTCGGCGAGTTCGGCGATTGCCTTCAAGTCTTCGCGCGTGAGCACTCCGCCCGTCGGGTTCGAAGGCGAAACGAGCACGAGAATCTTGTCTAGGTTCGCAGGCACGGATTTCACGACGTTTTCGAGCACGTCCACGTCGTAACGCCAGTCGTGTTCCTGCCGCAACGGAACGTTGAATTCCTTTGCGCCCACGTAGTACGCGTTGTCGCGGTACGGCCCGTAAACGGGGTCCGGCAGAATGACTGCGGCGCGAGGCGCCCACTGGTTTACCATGCATTGGAAGGAAGCGTTAATCAGGCATTTCGCGCCGGGGGCGACGACGACGTTGTCGGCATCGATTTTGATTCCGCGGCGCTTGCCCAAAAAAGCGGCTACCGCTTGCCTCAACTCGGGAATTCCTTGGGAAGTAGTGTACTTGGTTTTCCCCGCGTTTATCGCGTCGCAGGCGGCGTCGCAAATGTTTTGAGGAGTCGGAAAATCAGGTTCGCCGATTTCGAAGTGAATCGCTTTGCGACCCGTCTTGTGCTCCCAAGCTTCGGCTTTAGCGAGCCACATGAAGGCGCCTTCGCCTTTCAAGAATTTGATTCGCGCGTGGGGTTCCAACACTAGGCAAAACCTCCGATTAAAACGAGAACCGTTTTTCTCTCCCGCGCCACTGAACCCCAAGCAAAACTGCAGGAAGTGAACGGAAAAACGGTTTCCGTGGAAAACCAATTTGATTTAATCCAGCGCAGGTATAAAAAACTCTCGGTTTAAAGCGCCCGCGAAACGCGCTGGAAACGCGAAACAAAGCAGTTAAAAACTCTTTAATCGAAACAAGAACGTAAGGCGAACTGTTTTTTTAATTCGCTTTTTACTTAAACAAACCAGTGCGGTGAAATAAGAGGCGTTTTTCATGGGTGACTTCGACGGTTTTCTTCCTTTTGATTTGCCTAGGCCGAGCAATAAAACGCTGGCAATCGCAACGGCGGTTATTATAGTGCTTGCGGCAGCGTTTTATTGGGATTACTTTGTTCCGCACGGAGGCGCGCCGTGCGAAAGCGATGCGAATTGCACGCCTAAAAACTCAAGCGAAATCAAAGTCGGAGTAAGTTACCTTTGCGTCAACAAAACGTGCGTCGAAAAACCGTTCGGGAACCCCGCGAGCGAGAAATGCGAGGCGGACGGCGGAACCGTGCGCATGCAGGAAAACGAAAACGGCACGCAAGGAATCTGCGTTTTGCCTGACGGCGCGGAGTGCGACGAGTGGGAGTACTACCGCGGCGAATGCGGTTCTTGAAAGCTCGCCAGAAAAAAGGTTTTTATACCAAGCGCGAGTTAATCACAACCTAATTATCGCGCGCATTTTGGTGGGAAAAAAGTTTTTAAAAGTTTTTTTAATTCTTTTTAGCGCGAACTACGCTTGAGCCAAAGCCAAAACCGAAGCCGCGCGAAAAAAACGGTTTTGTTTTCAAGTTTTCAACGGGGGTTGAAGAAAAAAATGACTGCGACAACCAATTTCAACAGGAAAAAACACTTTTTGACGCTGCTAGACTGGAGCGAAGCGGAGTTACGGGACATGCTCAAGCTCGCGCTCGACATGAAGGCGGGGCGCGTCAAAAAAACGTTGAAAGACAAGACGCTGGGAATGCTTTTCCAAAAAAATTCGACGCGCACGCGCATTTCGTTCGAAGCCGGAATGACGCGCCTGCAAGGACACGCGATTTTCCTTGATTTTTCGACGACGCAACTCGGGCGCGGGGAAACAATTGCCGACACGTCGCGCGTCCTGGCGCGTTACTGCGACGTCGTAATGGCGCGCTTGAACAAGCAAAGCGATCTCGAAGAAATCGCTCGCTACTCATCAGTGCCCGTCATTAACGGACTCACGGAGTTGTACCACCCGTGCCAAATCATGGCTGACTTGCTCACGGTTTTCGAAAAGAAGGGAGACGTCGACGGACTCAAAATCGTCTTCCTCGGCGATTGCGGGTTTAACATGTTTCACTCCATCGCAATCGGTTTCAGCAAGCTCGGCGCTACCGTAGTCGGCGCGTGCCCGAGCGCCGCTTACGAACCGAAGCCGGACGTCTGGAAAGCAGCGAAAGCGCAGGCGAAGCGCGGCGCGGCAGCGCTTTCGATTGAACGGAATCCGGTGAAGGCGGTTGCGGGGGCGGACGTCGTAATCACGGACACGTGGATAAGCATGGGGCAGGACGCGGAAAAAGAAAAACGGCTCGCGGAATTAAAGCCGTACCAGTTGAACGCCGCGTTGCTTGCGCACGCGAAGAAGGACGCCGTCGTTTTGCACTGCTTGCCTGCGCACCGCGGACAGGAAATCACGGACGAAGTCATCGACGGAAAGCAAAGCGCGGTGTTTGACGAAGCCGAGAATCGTTTGCACGCGCAAAACGCGGTTATGGTGAAACTGCTTAAAGCTTGAAAAAAACGGGTTTCAAAGTTTTCAGGGGGGAGGGGTTTTAATGGCGAATTGGAAAGGACGCGACGTAATAACGATGCGCGAGTTCGACCGCAAGGACATCGACGAAGTGCACCGCCGAGCCGATGCATATTACGACGTTGCGAAACACAAACGGCAACTCGACGTCCTCCGCGGAAAAGTCATGGCGAGCCTGTTTTTCGAGCCGAGCACGCGAACTCAAATGAGTTTCGACACGGCGATGGAACGCCTCGGCGGGCAACGAATCGGTTTTACGGATCCGCAAAAGTCAAGCGTTTTCAAGGGAGAAACGATTGCCGACACGATGAAGATGATGGAAGAGTACGCGGACGTAGTCGTCATGCGGCACCCGAACGAAGGCGCCGCGCGCATCGCTGCTGAAGCGTCGAGCGTGCCCGTGATAAGTGGGGGAGACGGAACGAACCAGCACCCGACTCAAGCGCTGCTCGACACTTACACGATTCGCCGCGCGAAAAAAGGAATCGACGGATTAACCGTGCTCCTTCTCGGTGACTTGCGTTACGGCCGCACCATTAAAAGCTTGGCGATGGCGTTGTCGCATTACGACGTGAAACTCCAGCTTTATTCTCCACCGCAGTTGAAGCTTGCGCCGTTCGTAGTCGACGAAGTGCGCCAACGCATTAAAGTGCAGGAGCTTAACTCCATGGATTTCGCTCACGCGGACGTGATTTACGCGACGCGCGTGCAGAAAGAGCGTTTTCCGGACGAGGAGGAAGCGCGAAAGTACGCTTACGTCATCGACGCCGAGAAAATGCGGGAGGCGAAGCGTGACGCGATTTTGATGCACCCGTTGCCGCGCATCAAGGAAATCGCGGCGGAAGTCGACGCTGACCCGCGCGCGGCGTACTTCGAGCAGGCGTTCAACGGCGTGCCCGTGCGCATGGCGTTGCTCGCGCTCGTCCTGGGAAAATGATTCGATGATCTCGCTTAAACGATTTTTGAAAACAGATGGTAGGGGGTTGTTGAAAATGGCAGTCAAGAAAGAAAAAACAGGGAAAAAAGATTCTGGAAAGAAAAGCGAGCAAACGATTAAAGTCCGCAAAATCGCGAACGGCACCGTCATCGACCACATTCCTCAAGGCAAAGGCGCGGACGTCTTGAAATTCGTGGGAATCGACGGCGGCTACAAAGGCGTCGTCACCCTGCTCATGAACGTTCACAGTTCGAGCATGGGGCACAAGGACATCGTCAAGATCGAAGACCGCGAACTCAGCAAGCGCGAGCTCGACAGAATCGCGATTTTCGCGCCTACGGCGTCAATCAACGTCGTGCGCAACTTCGAAGTAGTCGAAAAATACAAGGTTAAGGTACCCGACTCGCTCGTGGGAAGCGTGGAGTGCCCGAATCCCACGTGCCTCACGCACAAGGAGGGAACAGCGCGCCTCAACATTGAAAGCAAGAACCCGCTTAAAATCAGGTGCGCGTACTGCGAACGCGTTTACGGAGCCGACGAACTCAAGTACTGAAAATCAGGAAACGATGGTGTTTTAAGTGAGCCAACAAGAGGGTGTTCCTAAAGAACTTTTGAGGCGAATCAAATTACATCTTGCTGCTGAAGGAATTATAGACCCAGAAGAAGTGCATAGGGTAGTAGGCGGCGAAAATCACATTCAAACAGAGCATTTCGACGGCAGACTTCCGGAAGAAAGAGAACGCGTAGCCGCCAAAATTCGCGGATTATCGGAAAAACCCCGTTCGACGTCGCAATCACGGATCACTTCATTAACAAGTGGCCTTGCGGCCAGCGCATAGTAATTTCAAGAAGGCGTTGAGCGTCAGCGTTTGATTAGAGTACCCGCTTTTCCCTCTCCTTGCAGCGCGAGCTCGAGAGACGCGACGTCCGTTATAATCGCTTCGCGGCCGCCGCCCGTTCCCGTTTCAACGAAGTCGCACGCAGCCTCGATTTTAGGCGCCATGCTTCCAGCAGGAAATTCGCCGCGAACCAAACGCGAACGCGCTTCGTCGGAACGCAACTCGCGCAACGCACGCTGGCTTTGCTTCCCAAAATTATCGTAAACGCAAGAAACTTGCGTGGCAAAAGCCAGAACGTCGGCGCCGATTTCGCGCGCCAGAACGCAACTCGCGTAATCCTTGTCGATGACAGCCTCCACGCCTCGCAGCGCGCCGCTCGCAGGGTCGCGCACGACTGGAACGCCGCCTCCGCCGCACGCGATTACGATTACTCCGCGCTCTATGAGGTCGCGCACTAGCGCTCGTTCGACTATGCTGATGGGTTTCGGCGAGGGAACGACGCGGCGCCAGCCGCGCCCGGCGTCTTCAACGATTGTCCAGTGGCGCTCGCGTTGCATGCGCTTCGCCGCGGCTTCATCGTAAAAACCGCCTACTGGCTTGCTCGGGTGCGCGAAAGCAGGGTCGTTGCGCGATACGAGGACTTGCGTGACGATTGTTCCTACGGGTTTTTTGACGTCGGCGGCGGCGAGTTCGTGTTGAAGCGCTTGCTGCAGCATGTAACCGATTGTTCCTTGAGTTGCCGCGTCAAGAAAATCGAGGGGAAGCGGAGGCACCTCTTTTTCCGCAATTTCGTGCGCCCTCAACATGAAACCGACTTGCGGGCCGTTTCCGTGCGTGACGACGACGCGGTGCCCCGCCGAGATGACGCGCACTATGCTTTTCGCAGCACTCGATACCGTCGCGAGCTGCTCCGCAGCCGAACCTTTCTGCCCGCTGGCAATCAACGCGTTTCCTCCGAGCGCAATAACGATAGTCTTAATCATGAAAACCAACGAAAAATTAAAACAACGATAAAATCTTATGCATCGGCGAGTTTAAAATGCGTTTGAAGGCACGCGCACAAAAGCGCAAAACGCAAAAAACCAACCGAAAATCAACCGAAAAACCAAAACCAAACACATATATACGGGCTTAGTTTGTATTAATGCGGTGTTAATATGGTGCAAGCGTTAGTAAACATTTCGGACGAAACGAACCGCGTATTGAACGTGATTAAGGCGTTGTACGGCTTGAAGGACAAAAGCCAAGCAATAGACGCCCTAGCGCGGGATTACGGAAGTGACTTGCTCGAACGAGAGTTCAGACCCGAGTTCGTTGCAAGCGTTCAAAAAGCGCGGAACGGCAAGTTCAGAAAAATAAAGTCTTTAGACGAACTACTTTCCTGAACACGCGCGTTTCAAAGTCGGGAGTGAAAAAATGTCTTACGCAGTCGAAACCGGCGAGTGGTTCGAGGAAGACTACAAGAAACTTTGCTCGAAAAACGCTTCGTTGAAGCGCGCGGTTGATGAAAAAGTCAAGCAAATAACAATCGTCGCGGAAGAAAATCCCGACCACTATAAGCCTTTGAAAGCTCCGCTTGAAGGAATAAGAAGAACGCACGTGGGCGCCTCGTTCGTATTGATGTTCGAAATCCTTAAAACAACTCGAATCGTCAGGTTAGTACGTTTGGAACACCACGACAAGGCTTACAAAAATAAGTAAAAACAAGGAGGCTCAAAAACATGGATTTCCTGGTCGCAATCGTTCTCGGCATAGTGCAAGGAATCACGGAGTGGCTCCCTGTAAGCAGCAGCGGACACCTCGCAATCGCGCAACGCTTGCTCGGCGTCGTCCCGCCGCTCTTCTTCGACGTCGCGCTGCACGCGGGAACGTTCTTCGCCGCCCTCTGGTTTTTCCGCAAGGAAATCGAGCCAATCGTTCGCGCCGCGTGCCGCTTCGACTTCAAAAGCAAACACGGCAAACTCGCGAAACTCATTATAATTACCACGATTCCGACGGCGATAGTCGGCATCGCGTTCCACGACTTCTTCGCTTCGCTCTTCATGCGTCCGGACTTTATCGGAGTAGCGTTAATCGCGACGGGCGCTTGGCTTTACGCCGCCCACGTCTCGAAACCCGCTTCGCACCGCTACGCCCACGAAATCTCGGCGAATAAGGCGTTTGCAGTCGGACTCGCGCAAGGAATCGCGGTTGCCCCCGGAATTTCGCGCAGCGGTGCGACAATAGGCGCGGCGAAGCTGTTAGGCGTAAACGTCGTTGAAGCGACTCGCTACTCGTTCCTCGTCGCGTTGCCCGCAATCGCGGGAGCCGCGTTGTACGAAGGCTGGCAAATCGCTAAAGCGCCGATTGCTAACGACGTTCTCGCTGCTTCAATGGTCGGCGGGCTCGTAGCTGCAATCGTCGGTTTTTACGCGATGGGTGCATTGCTTAAGTGGATGAAGGAAGGCAAAATGCAGTTGTTCGCGGAATACTGCGTCGTGGCAGGCGCGTTAGTGCTCATACTACTCGCGTGAATCAGAAGCGTTTACGCCGTCGTCAACTCTGCTTGTGCAAGTGCGGACTTTGTTTGAAAGTCGTAACTGCGGCGAAATGAAAATTATCCAAACCGTGTCGGCCGTTCGACGTCAAAGCCGTAAGCATTACCAGCCGCGTTTTTTCGAACGGTTGAATCGAAATCGCGATGTGACCTGCTTTCAAAGCGCCGCGCAAGCTTTTCCTTACTTGGCGTAGTAAGACTTCAGGCGCTTCGTCGGAACGTTGCGGTTGCAAGTAAACAGTGAACGGAGACGAAGGGTTGTAAGAATGATAAGTAGCACCCAGCTTGCCGAAAACGGTTTTTGAGAGGCCGTGCAATTCTTTGTAAGGATTGCTTTCCCCTCTGCGCGGCGCAGATTGCAAATCAGCCGAGTAAGTCAGGAAAGTATCTATGGCGGGACCGAACACCTCTTTCAATTCACTGTGCGAAGAAGGAAAGTTGCTTAACATGCTTGCCAGTTGCGCTGCGACGTGTTTAGCGCGCACGGCTTCGTAACCTTCGACTTTTCTTTCTGCGACTCCTTCGATTGAAACTACTCCGGTCGCGTAATGCGGCAAACGCAAATCAGCTTCGTGAGTTAAAACAGTCCAAGTGCGATCGCCTAGAGTGAAGGAAAGCGAAGGACGAGTCGCGTCTCCCGGAAAAAGCTTGAGCACAACGCCACTCAAATTTTTAACTGGACTTCTCTGCAAAGTCAAGTGTTGCGAATCAGGCGAGTACGCTAGAGGAAGCTGCCCAGCAGGGCGTTTTAACACTCGTTTTAAATCTGCGCTTAAAACGGTTAAACGCTGGGTTTTGACTGACGGTTGGGCGGTTCTTGGAGACACTAGCGGTTTTTGCACCGACAATTATTTAAAACCTTTTATCCGGCTTTAAAAATAAAAAAAATTGAAAAACTGTGTTCAAGCCTCATTCAAGCTGTTCTCAAACCGTTTGATTTTTTGATTATTTGATTATCTTGATTATTCCAGCCGTAGCGTCGACTTCAACTTCGTCTCCGTCCCGCAAAATCTTGTGAACGTTGCGCACGCCCACCACGCAAGGAATGCCTAATTCGCGGCTCACGATTGCGGCGTGGCAAGTTACGCCTCCTTCGCTCGTGACGATTGCGCTTGCGCGTTTCATGGCGGGAACTAAATCGGGCGTGGTCGCGACGCTGACGAGAACGTCGCCTTGCTTCATTTTGCGCGCTTCCGAGAAGACGTTGACTACGCTTACGCGCCCCCGGGCAACGCCTGCGCACGCGGGCATCCCTCTCAACTCCTTCACGACGGCGTTCACGTCTTCTTCAACGAAAACCATTTTC
This sequence comes from Microcaldota archaeon, assembly GCA_964580705.1. Taxonomy (GTDB): domain Archaea; phylum Micrarchaeota; class Micrarchaeia; order Norongarragalinales; family Norongarragalinaceae; genus CAITNU01. The sequence continues at coordinate 8,675 of CAZOKY010000016.1, forward strand.
GAGTAATCGTTTTCAGCCGCGGCTCCCTCGACGATAGTCGTGCCGGAACGCGTTACGAGCATCAAACAATTTTTTGTTCTCAGCTTAGCTTTATCGACGAATTCGCCAGCGTTTTTCAGCGCGCCGCTCCACTCGCTTGAAACCAAGTATTTCGATTCCAGCGTTGACGGCATTCCCGTTCGCGCGCCGAGCTCGTCTTGCACGCGCTTCATGCGCAGCGTTGCTTGCTGAAACACTTGCTCGCGAGCCCACTTGTAATACCCAACGTCGCGAACGACTTCGAAAACCGCTTTCTCGCTTTCGCTTAAACGCAGTTTTCGCGCCGCCTCGTCGAATTCCGCCGCAGCGCGTTCCTCGTAACGCTCGTTCGACTCGATTTCTTCCGCAATCGCTTCCGGGGCCAAAAGCGTTTTTTCGGCTACGAGGGAAGCGTAGTAATCGACGTTCCACGCGATGGTGTCGCAAAAATCGAATGAAAGCCAAGAGTATTTCTCGCGAATGCGTTCGATTTCGCTCCCGAAAACGCGCTGCAGCTCGCCGCGTTCTTTTATTCCTTCTTTTGCCGCTCGAGAAGCCAGCTTCAGCACGGCGAGTTCCTGGTCTTGAGTCTGCAAGCGCTTGACGGGACGGTTCAGAACGAGCAAGTAATCCCCGAACTTCGCTGCTTCGCCGATTGCGCCCGCTTTTCCGATGAGCAAAGCGTTCATTCGACTCGTAAGAGGGTTGTCGTGCCTGTAACCCAGCAACGGCAGAGCCGTGGCGTACTCGTACATGTCTTCGAACAACGAAACGAATCCGTCAATGCGGCCGACGAGCGCTTCTGAAGGCTCATCATTCAAGTCTCGCGCGACTGCTCGGCCGGCGAAATCGTTCAGCGAAAGCGAACGGTCGTAACACGTCTTCAGGAAAACGTAGAGAAAACTCGGGTCGCGCACCGTCTTCTCCGCGAGCGCGTCGACAGTCGCGTCAATCTCGCTTTTTTCGTAAAAATAGTTTTGAGTGCGTTCGAGCCAGTAATTTCCTCCGACTGTTATGCGACTGGCGGGAAACAGTTTCGGGAAACGCTTCGCGTCAACGGTCGCGCGCGTAACCAACTGCATTACGAAAGGCGAGTACGGCCTGTGCGTCCAAAGATTCACCCAATTCACGGAAAACAACTCCTTGAACAAAATTAGGAACCTGGCTGTTTTTGAAGCTTTTCAGAAGCGTCTAAGAAGCGTTTCAAAAGCGTTTCAAGCCAGAGCAATAGCACGTTTTTAAATCTCGGCTGTGAAATAAATCGAGTTTCGATTAGAAGGAATAAGCTCAACGCTTTTTTTCAATCATAGGGGTGGGAACAGGAAATGGACGCTAAAACGCGCGCTGTAAAGAAGAAAGAACTGTTGCACGAAGAAATCAAGCACTTTGACATCAAGGCGTTCAACGCGACGCCGATAATCGACGCGATGAACGACATGAGCTTCACCGCCCGCGACCTCGCCCGCGCGAGCCGCATTTACGACCAAATGCTTGCCGACAAGGACTGCACGGTTTTCCTCGCCCTCGCGGGAAGCACGAGCGCGGCAGGCTGCATGCAGATTTACGTCGACCTCGTGAAAAACAACATGGTCGACGCCATAGTTGCGACGGGCGCAAGCATCGTCGACATGGATTTCTTCGAGGCGCTCGGATTCAAGCACTATAAAGGCACGCCGAACGTGGACGACGCTTCGCTGCGCAGCGTTTACGTGGACAGGATTTACGACACGTTCATCGATGAGGAACAACTGCAAGAGTGCGACAAGACGATTTTGAAGATCGCCGACGCTCTACCGCCGCGGCCGTACTCGAGCCGCGAATTCATCCGCGAAATGGGACGATGGCTCACCAAGAATTCGAAGAAGAAGGACTCGCTTGTGCAAGCGTGCTTCGAACACGACGTCCCGATTTTCTGTCCGGCTTTCAGCGACAGCAGCGCGGGATTCGGACTCGTAATGCACGAGTGGCAGCGCCCGAAGGAAGGAGAACACATGTCGATCGACAGCGTCAAGGATTTCCTCGAGTTAACGAAGATTAAAATGGAAAGCGCTACGAGCGGTTTGCTAATGATAGGCGGGGGCGTGCCGAAAAACTTCGTTCAAGACACCGTCGTGTGCGCCGAGGTTTTAGGGAAGGACGTTCCGCCGCACAAGTACGCGATTCAATTGACGGTGGCGGACGTTCGCGACGGAGCGTGTTCGAGCTCGACGCTGAAAGAAGCGTCGTCGTGGGGTAAAGTGCAGACGGTTTACGAGCAAATGGTTTACGCTGAGGCGACGAGCGTTCTGCCGTTGCTCGCGAGTTACGCGTTCCACAAGGGTTCTTGGAAGAACCGCTCGCGGCGCGCGTTCACGAAAATGCTGGACGCGAAAACGCTTGACGCGAAAAAGTAAGGAAAACGGCAATAGCGCAATGCGCAACCAAAAAACTGAGTGTTTTGAAAGCATTATTAATAAAAGCGCGCTAAAAATCACTCTTCAATTTCCAGAGGAAAAACAGCGAATGAGCTTAAAACAACAGGCAAGCGAGTTCCTCGCAAAACCGTTCAACAAGTGGCTGTTCGTCGCGCTAGTCGTCCTCGGTGTCGCGTTGCTCGCGCTCGACTATTCGCAGCAAAACGCTCCGCCGGTTCAGCAAACGTTTAACGCGTCAAGCGAAATCGTCGTCCACTTCTTTTTCCTTCCAACGTGTCCTCACTGCAACGAGCAAAAGCCGTTCAACGCGCAACTGCAAGCCGAGTACCCGGAAGTAAAGTGGGTTTACCACGACGTTTCAACACCCGAAGAAGCCGCCTTGTTCGCTAAAATGGCGGAGCAATACAAGCTCGACACCTCCAGTCTCGGCGTTCCCGCAACTTTCTTCAAAAGCAAAGTCATCGTTGGCTTCGACAAAGCGGAGACAACCGGCGTAAAGCTCCGCGAAGCCTTGCAAGGCTGCATAACCGAGTGCAAGGCGACAGGCGGCGCGGTTCCGTCGAGTATTGAAAAAGAATCCGCACCAAGCGAAATCGACTTGCCTTTCTTTGGAAAAATCCGTCTCGCCGACTATTCGCTTCCGGCGCTAGCTGCCGTCCTCGGACTCGTCGACGGGTTTAACCCGTGCGCCATGTGGGTGCTCGTTTACTTGATCGCGCTAGTAATGGAGCTCAAAGACAAGCGCCGCATTTGGCTTATCGTCGGCACGTTCGTCCTCGCTTCCGGCATCCTCTACTTTTTGTTCATGACTGCGTGGTTGAACGCTTTCCTCGCAATCGGCTTCCTTCGCCCCGTCACGATACTCGTAGGATTATTCGCGCTCGGAGCAGGAATCATCGGACTTAAGGAATGGTGGGAAACGCGCAAGGCACCGCTCGTATGCAAAGTCGGCGACGCGGACGACAAAGCGAAGACGATGACGCGCGTAAAAGAACTCGTCAGCGCGCCCCTCACGTGGGCGACTTTCTTCGGAATCGTGGCGCTCGCGTTCGTAGTCAACTCAATCGAGTTCGTTTGCTCGAGCGCGATTCCAGCGGTTTTCACGCAAGTGCTCGCGCTCGCGCAACTCGAGTGGTGGCAGCACTACGCTTACATAGCGTTGTACGACTTTTTCTTCATGCTCGACGACTTAATCATTTTCGGGCTCGCCGCGTTCGCCGTAAGCAAGTACGGCGTAGGCGAAAAGTACGCGAAGCAATGCAAGCTCATCGGCGGCGCGGTAATGCTCGTTCTAGGCGCACTCATGCTTTTCGCGCCCCAACTCTTGCGCTGAAACTTTCACACCCCACACGAAAAACAAGCAATTTAAAATAAGCAAAAACAAGGCGAGCGCAAGCCTTTTAAACCATTATGAATATATATTCATAACTAAACGAGTATCGAAATCAGAGGTGGATTAAAAATGCCGAATAAAGATGGAACGGGACCGCGAAGTTGTTCGACCGGACCGAGAAACGGAATCGGGAGAGGCCGCGGACGAACTGGCGGACGAGGAATAGGAAAAAAGAAGGGCGGAAAAAAAGGAAAATGCTGAACTGCAGCAGGCACGACTTTTTTAATATATTAACCAGGGATACGAAAACAACGAAAAATAATAAGAAAAACGATAAGAAAGACGGAGGGGAATAAAATGCCTTTTGGAGACGGAAGTGGCCCGTTCGGGGAAGCGGATTGGCCTTGCAGGCGAGGTTACGGCACCAGAGCGGGCTTTGGAACCGGGTACGGCGGAATGCGCCGCGGCTTCAGGCGGGGACGCGGAAGAGGTTTCGGCGGCGGCTACGGAGGCTACGGAAGAAGGTTTTACGCGGAAACGCCTTTAGCTGAAAACGCTGAAAGCGATTTGGATGCGCCCGCAACTTTGACGAAGGATGAACGCAGGAAAATCCTTGAAGCCGAATTAGTCGAAGTCGAAGCTGAAAAAAACGCGTTAGAAAAGACGCTGAAGGAACTCAAAAAAGAAAATAAAGGAAAAAAGTAGAATAAAACGAAAAAAGGTTTTTTCAAAGTGTCCAGACCCCGATTGTGCAGGCGAGTCGGTTTTCAACCGCGCGCGACTTACTTCAAGCCAGCCGGAGTCAGAATG
>CAZOKY010000016.1:13349-18655 GCA_964580705.1 Microcaldota archaeon
GCGAGTCGGTTTTCAACCGCGCGCGACTTACTTCAAGCCAGCCGGAGTCAGAATGATAGACTTAAAGGAAACCGTTTTGACCGTGGACGAATTCGAAGCGGTTAGGCTGAACGATTTGCTGGAACTGGAGCAAAGCGAATGCGCCGAAAAAATGCGCGTTTCGCAACCCACGTTTCACCGCTTGGTTTCAAGCGCGAGGAAAAAAATCGCCGACGCTCTCGTAAAAGGAAACGCGCTTAAAATTGAGGGAGGCAACTTCGAATTCGCGAAACCAACGGCGACCGGCGTCGCCGAACGCACGCACTGCGTATGCATTTCTTGCGGCAAGCGCTCGCGAAAACAACGCGGAGTTCCTTGCGCCAGCTTGAAATGCCAGCAATGCGGTTCGATAATGGCAAGAAGCTGAAACAAACGTTATAGCAAAGGAAGAAAAAAATCACGTAGGCGAGTTTCAAAAACTGTTTCTCAACAGGGATGAAGAACAAGTAACGGAACTCGAAAAAGGAAAAGCGGAAATCAGAAAAGAAACAGGCGAATAAAAACAGGTGAATAAAATGAAGGTAGCGGTAAGCTCGACGGGAAAAAACCTTGAAAGCGAAGTAAGCGAAGTTTTCGGCAGGTGTCCTTACTTTCTCATAATCGAATTGAAAAACGGAAACGAAAAAAGCTCGGTCACCAAGGTTCTAGACAACGCCGCAGCAAAGCAAAAAGGGGGTAGCGGGGTTTCAGCAGCGCAAACGGTAGCCGCCGAAGGAGTTGAAGCCGTCGTCGCGGGAAACTTCGGACCTCGAGCGCTTGACGCGTTCAAGCAATTCGAAATCGCGGCTTACAAGGGAAAAGGAAGAGTTGAAAAAGCGTTGTCGGATTTGGCGAACGGAAAACTAGAGGACGCTTCCGGCATAGTAATGAAAGAAAAGGAAAACGGAAAAGAAGAGGAAAACGGAAAAGAAAGCGTTAAAGAAAAAAGTGACGCGGTTTTGGTTGGCGGGAGAGTCAAAATAGCTGTTCCGACCGACGGATTTAAAGGATTGAAAGAACGAGTCGCGGAACACTTCGGAAGATGCGAAACATACACCATCATCGACGAAAACGGCAGGTTAATGGAAGTAATTCGGAATATGAGCGAGCACGCCGGCGGAAAAGGGCTTCCTCCCGAATTCTTGAAGAAACAAAACGTAAGCGTTTTGCTCTGCAAAGACTTGGGCCCGCGGGCGCTGGAATTGTGCAAACGCTTGGGAATAAAGGTTTTTGTTTCGAACGCGGTAACCGTCGAAAAAATTTTCGAGGCAATGAAGAACGGCGGAGCAAAAAAAGCGGGTTTGGAAGACGTTTGCGAGGAGCACAAGTCGTGAAAACATGAAAGCGGTTTACGGGCCGGTCGCGTCTTGGCGGCTCGGCAGGTCGTTGGGAATAGACCCGGTTTGCAGCGAAACTAAAGTGTGTTCTTTCGACTGCGTTTACTGCCAACTCGGCAAAGGAGAGAAAACCGTTGAAAGAAAGGAATTCGTTTCCCTGCAAAAACTCGAGGAAGACTTGAAACCGATTAAAAACGTTGAAGCGGACGTCATCACTTTTTCCGGAACGGGAGAACCGACTTTGGCGAGCAATTTGGGAGAAATGATTGACTGCGTGAGAAAAACGTCGAGCTTGCCTATAGCGGTTTTGACGAATTCCTCGTTTTTGAGTAACGGCGAAATCGAAAAAGTGTTGAACGGCGCGGATACGGTAGTCACGAAGCTTGACGCGCCGAACGAAAGCGTCTTTAAGGCGGTCAACAAGCCTCACGAAAAAATAGGTTTTGAAGCGTATTTCGAAGGAATAAGGAAATTCAGGGGAAACTACGCTGGAAAGTTTTGTTTACAGATAATGTTCGTTGAAGCGAACAAGGGTTGCGCTGAAGAAATTGCGGAACTCGCGGAAGAATTAACGCCCAACGAAATTCAAGTCAATACTCCGCTGAGGCCGTGCGCCGTAAAACCGTTGAACGAAAAAGAATTGGCGGAAATCGAAAGCGTTTTCAAAGGCGTAAAAAGCTTTGAAAAAACTTTTAGCGTTTACGAGGCTGAAAAGCCATCAGTTAAACCGATGGATTTAAACGAAGTAAAAAAAAGAAAGAGGCCGAAACCATGAAAATAGCTGTAACCGGAGGAAAAGGCGGGACGGGAAAATCAATGGTCGCCACTTCGCTGGCAATCGAATTCGCCAAGCGGGAAAAAACCATGCTCGTGGACGCGGATGCCGAGTGCCCGAACGACCACTTGATTTTGGGCGCGGAAATAAAAAAAAGCGCCACCGTAATGCAACCGATTCCAAAGTGGGATTTCGAAAAATGCACGAAGTGCGGCAAATGCGCCGCGGTATGCAAGCAAAACGCGATCGCGTTCGTCAAAGAAAAAAACCCCGTTTTCTTGAGAGACCTTTGCATCGGCTGCAAGGCGTGCATCGTCGCGTGCCCGGAAAAAGCGATTACCGAATCGCAAAAAGAAATAGGCTGGATTTACTTCGGAAAAAAATACGACGTCAACCTCGTTTCCTGCGAACTCAAGTTGGGCGAACTCGCTTCGGGCGAAGTCGTCGCTGAAGTCAGGAAGAGCGCGGACGAATACGAAAAGCGCCTCGGCGCGAAAACGGTTTTAATTGATTCGGCTGCGGGAGTCGGCTGCCCCGTGATAGCTTCATTGAGGGGAACGGATTTCGTCGCGGCCGTAACCGAGCCGACGCCTTCCGCGCTGCACGACTTGAAGAGAGTGTTGTTTCTGGCGGAACGCTTTGAAATCAAGAGCGGGATAATAATCAACAAGTTCGACTTGGAAAAAAGTTTTTGCTCGAAAATAGAGGAGTTCGCCGAAGAAAAAAACATTCCGGTAATCGGCAGGGTTCCGTACAGAAAAGACTTCGTGGAAGCCACTATTAAAATGACGCCCGTAACCAAAATAAACCCGGCTTACGCTAAATTGTTCGAGGAAATCGCGTCCAATATAATTAAAACCGTTAAAGAAACTATGGATTAAAATTCGAAATTGAAATTCGGAATTAAAACTCGGAATTGAAATCGAAAACCGAAGTAAAAACGCTGGAGGGGAAAACGCTTTGCCTACAGGAATTCCCAGAACGGATGAAGAACGCGCGGCGCGCCACGAAAGCGTTTACGGCGCGGGTTCGACTCCGCCTGAAGAACGGTTCGGTTTGGGCGGAGGCGGCGGATACAACCTGGTTCAAATGCTAGTCGCGTTCGCTGCAGGCGTAATACTGGGTTTTTTGATGGCGGGCGTTTGAAAAACTTGTTGCGTTCGGTAACGAGCGTTCCCAGAGCGTTCGCCACGGGTTTCGCGGTTTGCTTGTTCGAATTGCCTTGCACCGGCGGACCCTGCTTTTTCACGCTCGGTTTGCTGGCGGCCAAATTACTTTGACGCAAGTCTTGCTCGGAATCGCCACGGTGCTGCGGTTGTTTTAAAGCGGGCGCAAAATGCTTAAAGCAAGTGCAGGCTCAACGCCATCACGTTTGGAAAAAATCTGCAAAAGCAAGGTTTAATAATTAGGTATACCTAACTTCGTCCATGCCAGAGGAAAGCCCACAGATTGAGGAATACCTGGAAACAATTTACAGAAAGAAGGAGAAGGGCGAGAAAGCCACAACTAAAGGCATAGCGACCGAGTTAGGCGTTTCACCCCCAAGCGTCACGCAGATGTTCAAGAAGCTCGCCAAAGCCGGCTTTCTCAAGTATGAGTCCCGCCGCGGAGTTTCCCTGACAAAAGAAGGCGAGAAAATAGGAAAGGGAATTCTCAGAAAACACCGCCTTATTGAAAGCTTCTTGGTGCTTCTCGGGCTCGGCAAGGGCAAGGTTCACGAAGAGGCCTGCAAGCTGGAGCACGCGGTTTCAGACGAGGTCGAAGAGAAGATGAGGCGCGTGCTTTCATCTTCGGGCGAAGCCGCGCTCAAGGGAAAAAACATTAAAAAAATAACCGACTTGAACGCAGGCGCAAAGGGAAAAATAATTTTTATAGACGGCGGCAGGGGCGCGAGCCAGCGGCTTTCAGACTTGGGCATGACGCCAGGCGAAGTCGTCAGGTTGGACTCAAAATCCAGTTTCGGAGGCCCCGTGCGGCTATGCGTGAGGGACTGCTGCATCGCGGTTGGCAGAGGGCTTGCTGAAAAAATTTTCGTAGAGATTGCTTGAGATGAAGAAAAAGTTAAGGTTTGCATTGGCAGGCAACGCAAATGTCGGCAAGTCTGTCCTCTTCAACAACTTGACCGGCGGGAATCAGACAATAGGCAACTGGCCGGGCAAAACCGTTGAGAAAGCGGAAGGCGTATCCGAATTCAAGGGAAGGAAGATAGAGGTAATCGACCTGCCTGGAATCTACTCCTTAAGCGCCTATTCGATAGAAGAAAACGTATCGCGTGACTACATAGCAAACGAAAAGCCGGGTGCGGTCATCGATGTCGTAGACGCGTCTGCCCTTGAGCGAAATCTATTCTTGACACTGCAGTTAATCGAAATGGGCGCGCCCCTCGTCATTGCCATAAACCAAATGGATGTTGCCGAACGAAAAGGGCTTAAAATAGATTTCAAAAAACTTTCGGAAAAATTGGGCGTGCCGGCAATTCCCACTATTGCTACGAGCGGAGCGGGAGTGAAAAAGCTTGTTGAAAGGGCTGTCGAAGTTGCGGAAAGGAAACGCGTTCCGAAGAAGATGGCGTATGGAAAGGAAATCGAGAAAAGAATTTCCGAACTCGAAAAGCCGCTTGGACGCCTGAAGCTGCCTTATGGAACGAGGTTCTCCGCCATAAAGCTTCTTGAACGCGATAAAGGGATTTCCAAGCTGGTCAATAACGAAAAATTGCTTGCGCTCGCCGAAAAGCTCTCCCGCGAAATCGAGAAACTGCACGGAGAACCCGCGCCCATCGTGATGAGCTACGAAAGATATGCCGCGGCAAGCAGAATCGCTTCCGAATGCCAAACCTCGACAAAACCGAAAAAAGCAAGCGTTGGCGAAATAATAGATTCAATAACCCTCAACAAATACTTCGGCTACCCGGTTCTCGCTTTCGTCATGCTCGCGATTTTTTTCACCATTTTTACTGTCGGCGAGCACGTGGGCGCGTACCTCGTTTGGCTCGTTAACTTGGCGAAACCAGTTTTCGCGGGTTATCTCGGCGAAGGCATTTTATTCCAACTGATTTGGGGCGGAGCAATCGAAGGCTTCACCGCAGGCTTGACAGTCGCCTTGCCTTACCTCCTGCCGTTTTTCATCATCCTTGGATTGCTTGAGGACACGGGATATCTCGCGAGAATCGCGTTTCT
>CAZOKY010000017.1:0-18324 GCA_964580705.1 Microcaldota archaeon
ATTAGATTGGGCCGGGAGTGTTTTTCCGGTGGGAAATGGAAAAAGAGCCCGGCCCAAAGGGTTGTGAAGGTGGGTTGAACCAAGCGCCTTGCATTTTATAGTCTTCAGGCACCTAGAACCGCCATACGCGTGAAATTCATTGAAATTCATTGAAATTTTTTGAAACCAACTCCGAAAATCATTTCGCGATAAAGAAAACGTTTCTCCCCACTTGGCGTTTTTCGAGCAAACCCATTTTGAACAAGCCGTTCAGCCTCGCGCTCGCCGCGTTCGCGCCCTTGTACTTGCACTTGCGCTGCACTTCCTCCGCCGTCGCGCGGCCGTGCTTGCGCACGAAACCGAGAATCGACTCGTCGATTTCGGGGAGCAGCGGGGGCTGAGGCGCTTGCGGTTCGCGCAGCGCCTCGCTGGCCGCCGACTGCGACGTTTGTGAAGCCTTGCTCATCTTCGTTTCAAGGCCGTGAATGCGGGATTCGAGTTCGTCGAGTTTCTCAAGTTTGCGCGAAATCTCTTTAAGCACGAGGTTCGTGGACTTGCGTTCTTCAGTAAGTCGGTCGAGCATTGCCGCGACCGCCAAGGGGTCGCGCGAAGCTTGCGCGAGTTTCTTGAAGTCCGAGGCTACGCTCGCGAATTCGGAAGAAATTTTCTCGCTCGCTTCTTTTTCGTTTTCGTCTTCTGCAGCCACAACCTTCACCGTGACGGCTCCTTGATAACGTCAAAGAACCGTCATGATGATGTCATGACTATTTAAAAACCTTCGCCTTTAACGGAAGCGCGGGGGGAACGCCCAGTCAAAAAAAACGTTAAAAGCGTTTTCACTGCGCCGTGCTTTGGAGGACTTCCTGCAGCGTGACGCCGATGTACGCGTACAACAGAAGCGCGAACAATAGCACGCCTATGAAAGTGCAGAGCAGCATGAAAAGGAATTTCGGGGTGCGTTCGTAGCGTTCGCAAAGCCAGTCGTAGACTAGCGTCGTGAGGAAGACGATCGGGAAAATCACGATTGTGGCGGCGACGCTGATTAAGGCGAGTGAAGGCAGGTCTGCGAGAAACAAGGACAAATCCATTTTCCGATTCACACCTCTGAAACCGCTATGCGGCGCAAGAAAAAATCGTTTGCTTGGTTCGCTTGGTTTGCTTGAAAATCGTTAAGGCAATCACGTTTTTTAACCAGCGCTTCGTTAAACCAAGCGATTGAAGCCATGAGCGAATTTGATTTAGTAATAGCAGTCGCGTACTACGCGTTCCTCGTTTTCGGCAGCGTCACGCTCGGCTACGCTTTTTTGCGTCTCACGCAACCGGAAATCCGCGCTTCGCCTCGCCGCCGCAAGCTGTTGCTTTCCCTAGCAGTCGGAGCGGCTTTCGCGTTAGTGGGAATCGGAGTCGATTACGCTTCTTACGGCGAGGACCGCGTTCTCTCGGCGAACGGGCTCGCTCCGTCGTTTCTTTTCGCGGCAGCCGTGATTTGCCTGCTCGTCTTCAAGGCTGCTAGCGCAGTCAAACTTTTTTTGGCGTCTAACCGCACGATGGAAGTCGCGGTTGCGGCGCCGCTCGAGAAAGAGGGCGCACTGCGTTTGCTTCCGTTCGTTCAGGAAGTGCGCCGGCGCGGTGCAAGCCAACTTAAACCCGCCGCGGAAACTTTTTCGGCGGCTGCAACCGTCGGGGAAACGGCCGGCGCAGGCGTCGAAGCCGGCGTTGAAGAAAAACAGTTCGGAGAAATCAAGGAAGTTCCGTTGATGGAAGACATTTGGACGAACAAGAAAATCGGCGGCGCGGAAGAATATTCAAGTCGTGAAAAACGCGAGCCGAAGCGCGAGCCTACTGCCCCGCCTTGGGTGAAGCAAGAGCTTCCGCCGCGCCAGAGCACGAGTCCGGGCGGCCGCAGCGTGCGTGACAGCAGCGTTCGCGACAAGCTCTCGGAATTGAAGTCCAAGAGCGTCATCGAGGAAATGAAGCCGCCGAGCGAAGGCGGGGAAAAAGAAGGCGAAGAAAACGCTGCAGCTGCGAAAGAGGAACCCGCTGCAGCGCCGATAGAAACGCCGAAGCTCGAGACGGCTAAAATCGAGTTGCCTGAATTGCAGTTACCGAAACCGAGTCCTATTCAAGAACTTACTCCGCAAGCCGCGGCTCCGCAAACGACGGCGCAGGCCGAGGAAAAAAGCGTTTCAAGCGCTGCCGCGAAAGTTTTCGGTACTCCGCGTTACGCGAAGAAGGAAGCGGAAAAAACCGAAATAAAAGAAAAAACCGAAATGGGGAAAACTGAAGCGGGGGAAAAGAAGGGTTTCCTGCAAAAAATCTTCGGAGGCGGAAGCGCAAGCAGCGGAAGCGGCAACGCCGCGGCACGCAAGTCGCCTTCGCCCGGCGCGACAACCGTGCGCTTGCCTCCCGCGCCCGACGCGCGCGGCGGAAAAGGCGACGAACAGGAAATAGAAGTCATTCTCAGTGAATTGCATTTAGTCGCGCCTCCCACGCCTTCAGCCGCAAAAGGAGCGAAGCGCTTCGGGTTGCCGAAGCCCGGCGCGGGCGGACGCGCTGCCGCCGGAGCGGCTGCGCAGGAAAGCGGATCCGGTCAACGCCACCGCTTGTATCTCGAGCGCCGCGGCGGCGCTGGCGGGGGCGGGCAGCGCGATTTCTCTCGAGAGCAGGCGGAAAAACAGGAGTTGAACGACCTTTTCTCGGACGTTTACGCGCAAGTCGAGAAGCCCGGCAGGCCGGGCGCGGCTCGCGCTGCCGCGCAGCGGGGCGCTGCGGTACGCGCTGCAGCAGGCGGAGCGGGCGGCGCGAGCGGGGCAGGCGCTGTTGGAGCGGGAGCGGAGAAAGCGCTTTCAGTGAGTGATTTGTTCGGTTCGGATTTCAAACCCGTGAAGGAAACGGGCTCTCTGGGCGGTGCTGGCGCCGGGTTCGACGCGGGTGGCGCAGGCGCTTCCGGCGGGAGTTCGGGGAGTTCAGCGAGTTCGGTTTTCGCGCAGTTGGATAATCTCGACGCGAGCGGGAAAGCGAAGGCGGCGCAGCCGTCCGCTGCGGGAGCGGAAGCGCAGGCGCCTCACGTGCAAACCGTGAAAATGCAGGTCGGCAGGCAAGCGGGTTGCCCGCATTGCGGGGCGAAGAACGTACGCATCATATTCTGCCCGTACTGCAGTACGGGAATGTGCGCGAATTGCACTCCGAATTTGAAGCCGAGCGCGGACGCGTTCGTTTACACGTGTCCGAAGTGCGGGGAAGAAGTGCCCGTAGCGCGCGCGAAGAAAGCCTGATTTTCCAAAAGTCACCGGCAGGCGCGCGTAGCGCGGGTTTTTATTCCCTTTAATCGTTAATAAGTGCAGTTAGAAAGCGCCAAGCGAAAATTAGCGCGCTTTCTGGAAAGTGAAATATAAAATGAGTTACGGAGACGACAGCGGAGACGGCGGACAACGCGGATACGGCGGACCACGCGAAATGCACAAAGCGGTTTGCAGCGATTGCGGCAAAGAATGCGAAGTGCCTTTCAAGCCCACGGAAGGAAAACCTGTTTATTGCAGGGATTGCTTCCAGAAGCACAGGAAACCGAGACGCGACAGCTACGGCGGTGGCGGCGGCGGCAGGTACTGAAACAACTGAACGATCACGATTTCGCGATTGCTGAAGTTGTAAAGTAAAACCAGAAACGCAAAAAAGTTTTTTATCCTAATTTTGTTTTTTTCACGAGTCGAGCGCCAGCGTTAGCGTTAAGCAGGCGAAGGCAACGCTTTTCGAACGTTTTAAATCATTGAAACGCGCTCTTTATTCAGAGAGAGAGAAAAACGAATGATGCAACCCGCGGTCGTTAAACGCAAGCCTACTCACTTCTTGGTGGCTCGGCAAGAGCAACACCATTACTTCAGGTTTTACGTTTCAAGCGAACCGCCGGCAATAGGAAGTCTTCACGAAAAAGACGGTTTACGCTTCAAAGTGGTTGCAGCTAAGAGAATAAACAAGTTGTTTTTGCCTGAAGCGGAAGAATTTAACGCGAAACTCCCCGAATGCGTCGCGGAAAGCGGCTTGAACGAAAACACCAGGCTATTCGGATACATGAATTTCCTTTTGGAAAAAAACAGGGAAGGCGGATTCGACTTGAACGCTAATTATTATTACCCGAAGGCGTACCCGGAATACAACAAACGCGGAATTAAAGCGTTTTCGGGACTCGGTTACTTGCTGGAAATATTGGCGATTCAAAAAATTCTAGAAACCCATTCGGAACTTTATCCGATAACTCACGTTTGCGCCTATGGAAACTTATACAAGGAAAGAAGAATACAACTCGAAGCGGCGGGGTTCAAACCCGACGAAAACGGCGTTTACCGCGCTCCCGTAAACGATTGGATTAATGCGCTCGCTAAAAGCCTTAGAGCGAACTACAAAAAAAAGTTGCTGGCAATGAAAGCAGGTAAAAGTTGAATTTCACTTTTTCTTCAAGTAGTCGAACGCGCTCAACGCGGCTTGCGCGCCTTCCGCCGCAGCCCAAACGATTTGCCTCAAGCGCCCAACGCAATCGCCGGCGGCGAAAACGCCGGGAACGTTTGAAGCCTGCTTCGCGTCCGCCGCGATGTCCCCGCGCTCGTCCATCTTCACGCGCAACGGAGTGCACAACGCCGTCAAAGGCGCGAGTCCCACGTTGACGAACACGCCGTTCACCGCAACTTTCTTCTCTTCATCAGTCTTCACGTTCTTTATTCGCACGCTTTCCACAGTCTTCGAACCCGCCGAACCGTTAATCGACGTTACGACGAAGTCGGGCAAAAACTCGATTTTCGAGTTTGCGCGCGCCCGCGTTACCAGCGCTTCCTCGGCGACGGGGGGATGGCGGTGAACGATGAAAACGCGTTGCGCGACGTCCGCGAGCAGCAACGCCGTCGTAAAAGCCATGTTTCCGCCGCCTATCACCGCGACGACTTTGCCTTTAAAAAACGGCGCGTCGCAAGTCGCGCAGTAACTGACTCCGCGCCCTGAAAACTCTTTTTCGCCGGGAACGCCGAGGTTTTTGTAGGCGGCGCCAGTAGCGATAATCACGGCGCGCACGCGGAATTCCGTCAAATTGTCGTCGTCGGTTTTGATGAGGAAGCCGTTCGGCGTGGGCTTGATTTCCCCGACTTGTTTGACTAAAAGTTTTGCACCCAAGCCTTCGGCTTGCTTGCGCATTTTGTCGGCGAGTTCTTGGGAATCGATTTTCGCGAACCCGGGATAGTTTTCAATCGAGTGGTGCCCGGCTAAGGCGCCGCCCCACGATTTCCCTTCGAATACGGCGCAACGCAGGCCGCGGCGCGCGGCGTAAACCGCGGCGCTCAACCCCGCGGGCCCGCCGCCTACGATTCCCAAATCGAACTCTAATTTCGATTCTTCAGCCATAACAAAAACCGTTTTATTTTTTTTATTTTTTTCTTTTCAACGCCAAATTATTTGTTCCACGACCTTAAAAGCTCTTTCCGCGAAGGAACGAAGTCGCTTCCGCGCACGCACTCGAGAATGATTTTGCCGTTGAAGCCTTTTTTCTTCAACGCGCCGACCCAAAAATCGAAGTCGATGCTTCCCTTCCCCACTCCCAAGTGCGCGTCGAATTTTTCCTTCAAAAGCGTGTCCGTAACGTGAACGTAATCCGGCTTCAGCTTCGAATAAATTGCGCGTTGCCCCGTGAGTTCCGCGTGCGCGACGTCCACGCAAACGCCGGCGCCGCACTCCCGCGCGGCGGCGAAGTGGTTCCGCGCCTTGCCGAAGAAGTCGCTGCGCAAACAATTCTCGAAAACCATGCGGACGCCGCCGTTGTGCGCCTCGCGAACCAGCGGCTTGACTTCCTTAACCCAGTCTCGCAAAATTTGTTTTTCCGAGAAGCCGAGGAACGCGTAGTAGTAAGGCATTCTTCCGCCGTGCATGACGTAATGCGTCGCTTCGAGGTTGATTGCGGAGTCCACGCTCAACTTCAACAACGCGTCGGTCGCGCGGCGCATCGAAGCGTTCTTGTGCCCGACGAGCATCGTTATGTAAGGACAATGCACGGAATACGACAAGCCGTACTGTTCCTTCAATTTTTTTAGTGAAGCGATGTCGGCGTCAGAAAGAAAATGCGGGTGCTCGAAAACGATTTCAATAGCGCGAAAGCCGCGCCGCGCGTGCGCAGCCGCGATTGCCGCGGGGCGAACGGTGCCGTCGTACAACGTGCTTGCTCCGATTTGCATTGAAAAAACCCCCGGAAAGGATTAAGACAAGCGAGTATATTATTTGTCGCTGGAGTTGCGGTACTCCCGCCAACTCTTTACGACTAGCGCGGATTTCGAGTCGCCGCCGTCCTCCGAGTATTCAGCGACTGCATCGGCAAGCAACGCGGCGCACTGCGCGTTAGTGACGAGCGGAACCCCGAAGTCTACGGCGGTGCGGCGAATCAGGTAATCGTTCGAGATTTCGCGTCGTTCGTTGCTCTTAGGAATGTTGATTACTAAACCTATTTTCCGCCGCTTCAAGTAATCCAAGCAATTCGGTTGCGCTTCGTCAGGCCAACGCAACGCGCGCACGCTCAACCCGTGCTTCGCGTAAAACTTCGCGGTTCCGCCGGTTCCGTAAAGCGAGTAACCTTGCGCCGCTAGCGTTTTCACCGCGTCGAGCAAGCGCGCTTTGTTCTTCACGTCTCCAGTAGAAAGCAAAACGCTTTTGTTTCCCGTTTTAGGCAAAACGAATCCCGCGGAGAGCAACGCCTTCAGGAAAGCTTCGCGCACGTCTTCCCCGAGGCAAGCGACTTCGCCGGTTGAAGCCATTTCGACTCCGAGAATCGGGTCCGCGCCGCGCAAACGCGTAAACGAAAACTGCGGCGCCTTCACGCCCACGTAATTCAAGTCGAAAGTCTTGTTTCCCGCTTGTTCGACTTGCTCTCCGAGAATCGCGCGCGTCGCGAGATCCACAAAATTCAAGTCGTAAACTTTCGACACGAACGGAAACGAGCGCGACGCCCGCAAATTGCACTCGATAATCTTGATTTTGTTTTCCTTCGCGAGAAACTGGATGTTGAGAGGGCCCGTGACGTTTAACTCCTTAATGAGTTCGCGGCTAATCTTCTTGACTCGGTGAAGCGTCTCGGCGTAAAGCTTTTGAGCGGGAGTCACGAGCGTGGCGTCGCCCGAGTGCACGCCCGCGTTCTCGACGTGCTCCGAAATCGCGTACGCTTTCAACTCGCCGCGGCACGCGACCGCATCGAAATCGATTTCTTTTGCGTCGGTCACGAACTTCGTTACGACTACGGGGTGGTCCTCGGAAACGAGCGCCGCCTCCTTGAGAAACGCCTTAAGGCTTTCCTCGTCGTACGCCACTGCCATCGCTGTCCCGCTTAAAACGTACGACGGCCGAATCAAGACGGGGTAGCCGACGCGGTCGCAAAACGCTTTGACTTCCCCAAAGTTCGACGATTCCTGCCACTCCGGCTGGTCTACGCCGAGCCTCTCCAAAATCTTCGAGAACGAGTGCCTGTCTTCGACGGAATCGATGACGCGAGGGCTGGTGCCTAGAACGCGCACACCGCTTTTGCTGAGCGGTAAAGCGAGGTTGTTCGGAATTTGTCCGCCGAAGGAAACGACGACGCCGCGCGGTTTTTCCTTTTCGCATATGTCGAGAACCCGCTCGAAACTGAGTTCGTCAAAGTAAAGCCGGTCCGACTCGTCGTAATCCGTGCTGACCGTCTCGGGATTGCAGTTGATGACGACTGAAGGAACGCGTTTGCGGCGCAGAGTCTTCACGCATTCCACGCTGCACCAGTCGAATTCGACGCTGGAACCGATGCGGTACGCGCCGCCCCCGATCACTATCACGCCTTTATCGCGTTTTTTCAAGCGGAGTTCGTCTTGCGTTCCGTTGTACGTGAGATACAAATAGTTCGTTTTAGCAGGGTATTCCGCGGCGAGAGTGTCGATGCGTTTTACTACGGGCACGACGCCGAAGCGTTTGCGGGCGCGGCGCACGCGCATCGCCGCAGCGAAATCGTCTTTGCCGAAAACGCGGCGCGCCACCTGCTTGTCGGAAAAGCCGGAGCGCTTCGCTTTCAACAAAAGTTCGTAATCCAACGCCGCTTTTTTCTTGCCGAGTTTAGCGAGTTCCGCGTCGATTGAAACGATGTTCGCGATTTTGTACAAAAACCACTTGTCGATTTTCGTCAAGCGAAAGATTTCGTCAACGCTCCAACCGCTAGCGAGCGCTGCGGCAACCGCGAAAACGCGTTTGTCCGTCGGCTCCCGCAGTTCCCGCACCAACTCCTTGCGCTGGAAAACGATTTTTCCGTTCGCCACCAGTCCGGAAAGCGACGGGTTTATCATGCGCACCGCCTTCTGCAAGGCTTCCTCGAAATTGCGGGCGATTGCCATTACTTCGCCCACGCTTTTCATTGAAGAACCGATGCGCGCGTCCGCGTTCTTGAACTTGTCGATGTCCCAACGCGGCATTTTCACGACGACGTAGTCGAGCGCCGGCTCGAAAAGGGCTTTCGTCGTTCGCGTGACGGGATTCGGAAGCTCGGTGAGCGCGTAGCCGAGCGCGAGCTTGGCGGCGATAAAAGCGATGGGATACCCGGTTGCTTTCGACGCGAGCGCGCTGCTGCGCGACAAGCGTGCGTTTACTTCGATTACCCTATAGTTTTCGGAGTAAGGGTCGAGCGCGAATTGCACGTTGCATTCGCCGATTACGCCGAGCGAACGCACTAAATCGATTGATATTCGACGCAAAAAGTGGTATTCGCGGTCCGTTAACGTTTGCGACGGGGCGACGACGATGCTTTCGCCCGTGTGAATGCCTAACGGATCAAAGTTTTCCATGTTGCAAATCGTGATGCAGTTGTCGTTGGAGTCGCGCATGACTTCGTACTCTATTTCCTTCCATCCTTGCAGCGACTCTTCGACGAGGACTTGCGGGGCTTGCGACAACGACTGCTTCAACAAAACGTTGAGTTCTTTCTTGTTGTTGCAGAACCCGCTGCCGAGGCCGCCTAACGCGTACGACGAACGGACGATGATCGGGAAACCGATTTCGCGGCCGGCGCGCAATCCGTCTTTAACCGTTTTGACAGCGAAACTCTTGGGAGTTTTGATTCCGATTCGCCCCAAAGCTCGCGCGAACAAGCCTTTATCCTCCGTTTCAACTATCGTTGAAACCGGCGTGCCGAGCACCGCCACCCCGTGCTTGCGTAAAACGCCGCGTTCGTGCAACGCGACGCCGCAATTCAACGCGGTTTGTCCGCCGAACGCGAGGAGCACGCCGTCCGGCTTTTCCTTTTCAATCACGCGTTCGACGAACTCGGGCGTGACGGGTAGAAAGTATACTTCGTCGGCGAGTTCGCGCGACGTCTGTATCGTCGCGATGTTCGGGTTGACGAGCACGGTGCGCACGCCTTCCTGCTTGAGGGCTTTAATGGCTTGCGAGCCCGAGTAATCGAATTCGCCCGCTTGCCCGATTGACAAGCCGCCGGAGCCGAGAACCAAGACTTTCTTGAACTTTTTCACGTTAAATCACAATCACTTTTGCTTTGACGTTTTCTTTGACGTTTTCTTCAACGTTTTCTTCGAATGAAGTTTCATTAAACTCACGAACTCGTCGAAGAGGAATTCGGTGTCGCGCGGGCCGCACGAGCCTTCGGGGTGAAATTGCGCGCTGAAAAAAGGAAGCGAAGTGTGAGTCACGCCTTCGTTCGTTCCGTCGTTCGCGTTGAAGAATAGCTCGCGCCAGCCGCGCGGCAGCGTTCGAGCGTCTACGGCGTAACCGTGGTTTTGCGACGTTACAAAGCCGCGTCCTTCCGCGATGGAAGCGAAAGCTTGCGCGTTGACGCAAGGCTGGTTCTGGGAACGGTGCCCGTACTTGAGTTTAAACGTCTTCGCTCCCGCCGCCAACGCGAGCAATTGGTTGCCCATGCAAATCCCGAAAACCGGAACCGACCGTTCGGCGTGCAGCGCTTGCTTCAAGTGAGCAATCGTAGCGCCGCACTGCGTCGGGTCGCCGGGACCGTTGGAAACGAATACTCCGTCAACCGCGCCGCCGTCCACCAAACGGTTGAAATCGTAATCCCACGGGACTACGGTCGCGCGAACTCCGCGTTCAAGCAGGCAACGCAAAATATTGTTTTTCAACCCGCAGTCGACGACGGCAACTCGCAAGTCGCCGCGAGAACCGTTCTTGTTTTTGCCGCTTTTGCCGTTTCCGAATTTTTCGATTCGCTTGCGCGAAACGCGCGCAACGAGATTCTCGGCGTTGGGGTCGCGAAACTCTTTCCCCGAAACCGATTCGTTTTCCTCATCGCCGTCAACGATTATTTTTCCGAGCATGACTCCTTTCTCGCGCAGCTTGATCGTCAAGGCGCGCGTGTCGACTCCGAAAATCGCTGGAACGTTTTCGTCGCGAAGCCATTCGGCGAGCGAGGCGCATGAATCCCAGTGGTTGTGTTGGAAACTGTATTCCGAGACGACGACTGCTTCCGTCTGAATCCGGTTCGATTCGTAATTCGTGAGCAAGCCGTGCGCGTCTTTCTTAGCGGAACCGACTCCATAATTCCCTATTAGAGGGTACGTGAAAACAAGGATTTGTCCTGCGTACGACGGGTCGGTCAACGATTGCGGGTAACCGACCATTCCCGTGTTGAAGACGACTTCCCCCGCGACGGAGCGGGGGGCGCCGAACGAGAAACCGCGGAAGACGGAACCGTCCGACAAGACGAGTTTCGCTGCCGCGAATTCCTTCATTCAAACCACGTGTTGAAAAACGTTGCAGAAACCGAAGCCGAGGCTGGATGCAACGAGCGTCCTAAAGAAAATAGTTTTTCGTGGAAACCGTTCACGCTCTTCACTTTCTTCGCAACCCTCGCAAAGCAACGCGGAAAAGGTTTATAAAACTTTCACGCACACCCAACGCGCAAAGCTCAAACTCAGTCAAAGTCCCGGGAAACCTCGCGGTAAGCGTCCCTGAACGGCACGCCGCCCGCCGCCAACGCGAGCGCCCGCTCTGCAGAGTAAAGCTCTGCAGTCATCGCCGCCTTGCAACGCTCCTTGTTAACGGACATTTTCGACACTACGCGCTCCGCTACGCGCAAGCAAACCTTTGTAGTCTCAAACGCTTTGAACACCGGTTCTTTCGTCAACTGCAAATCCCGGTTGTAACCTGACGGGAGGTTCGCGGTAATCGCTTTCACTTCGAATTCTGCCGCAACAACGACCGAGTGCTTCGCTCGCAGCAGTTCGAGAACGTCGGGATTTCGCTTGTGCGGCATTATCGAACTCCCCGTGCAAAACGAGTTAGGCAAATCGAAGAAACCGAGTTCGGGAAGCGAGAAAAGAATCGCGTCGGTCGCGAACTTATTCAAGTCGAACGTGAACTGCGTCAACGCGTGCAAGAACGTTGATTCGAACTTGCCGCGGCTGTTCTGCACGTAAACCGGGTTCGCCTGCACTTTAGCAAAGCCGAGCAGCTTCGCCGTGAACGCGCGGTCGACGGCGACAGTGGCAGGCAAACCGTAACCCGCTCCCGAACCCAACGGTGACTGGTTCGCGAGCTCGACCGCAAACTTTAACAGCTTTTCGTCGTCGTCAAGCGCGTCAACGAACGATTGAGCCCAAGCTCCGACGGTGGAAGGCATGGCTTTGCGCGTGTGCGTGTAACCCGGCAACGGCGTCTTACCGTGCTTGCGCTTGAACTCCGAGAAAGCACGCGACAAACAGCCCGACAACTTCAGAACTTCCGCTGCTTCGCTCGCGCAATACAATCGCAGCGCAGTCAACACTTGGTCGTTGCGCGACCTCGCCGCGTGAATCTTTTTCCCGGTGTCGCCGAGTTCTTCAACCAAAAAGTTTTCGATTGCGGTGTGGCAGTCTTCGTCTTCGCTTGAAACAAGGAATTTACCGGAGGAATCGAGCGCAAGTATTTTGCGCAGCGACGCCGTCAGCGCGTCGCACTCGCCAGCGGTAAGCAAACCGATTTTTTTCAGCATTCGGGCGTGCGCTATTGACGCCGCGCAGTCGAATTTCACGAGTTTCGCGTCGAGAACGCGGTCGTTTCCGATTGTGAATTCTTCCACGAGCGGGTCGAGCGAGTCGCACGAGTCAAGCGAATCGAGTCCGCAGTTCTTGCTCCAAAGCTTTTGCTTTACGTGCGTTACATGCTTTACGTGCGTTACATGCTTCACATGCTTCACATGCGTCACATGCTTCACGTTATGCTTTTTCGCACCGTTCACGAGTTTTTTCTTCAAATCAATCACTTTCCTAGTTGCGTTTATGTTTTCGCTTCGCTCGCGCAACAACCCTTCAAGCGCAAAGAATGCAGTTTAATGAATCCTTTCGCATCCCCTTGGTCGAATCCTCCTTCCTCGTCCATGCTTGCGAGCGCGGAGTCGTAAAGCGATTTCGGCGATTCACGGCCGGTTACGAAAACGCTTCCTTTGTAAAGCGTGGCGTAGACTCGTCCGCAAACGTTTTCCTGGCTTTTTTCGATTGCAGCCATTAGAAACGTCATTTCCGGCGAGTACCAGAATCCGTTGTAAACGAGTTTCGCGACTATCGGCGAAAGCGAATCTTTGAGGTGCGCGACTTCTCGGTCGAGCGTGACGCTTTCCAAGTCCTTGTGCAGCTTCCACAAAATCGTTGCTGCTGGCGCTTCGTAGACTCCTCGCGATTTTATGCCGATGAAACGGTTTTCAACGATGTCGATTCTTCCAACCCCGTTTTTAGCGCCTAACGCGTTCAAGTACTTGAATGACTCGAAACCGCCGTTGATTTTCACGTTGGCTTTGGTGTCGTCGGAAAATTTTTCAACGCTTACGGGAACGCCTTTCTCGAAAGAAACCGCGATTTTGGTTTCCTTGTCCGGCGCTTCTAGCGGCGAAACGGTCAGCTTGAACATGGATTCGTCGGGCGCGCAAGCCGCGTCTTCGAGCTCGCCGCTTTCGTAACTCGCGTGCGCAATGTTTTCGTCCGTACTGTACGGTTTTTTCGCCGTCGCCTTGACGGGAATGCATTCGCGTTCGGCGTACTTCAGCAAGTCCGAGCGGCCGCTGAATTGCGATAGCCATTCTTCGTCTTTCCACGGAGCAACGATTTTCGCGTCGGGCATGAAAGCGAGCCACCCGAATTCGAAACGCACTTGGTCGTTTCCTTTCCCGGTGCAACCGTGCCCCAAAATGTTCGTTCCCTCGCGCTTTGCAACGTCAACCTGCGTTTTCGCGATTAACGGGCGGGCAAGCGACGTGCCCAGCAAGTATTGTCCTTCGTAGATTGCGTTCGCCTTCAAAGCGGGAAAAACGAATTCTTCCACGAATTGTTTCTTCAAGTCGCACACGCAAACTTTGCTTGCGCCGGTGGCGAGCGCCTTGCTTTTCACCGCATCGAAATCTTCGTTTTGCCCGACGTCGGCTACGAACGCTACTACGTCGTAACCGCCTTTCGCCAGCCACTTGAGCATTACGGACGTGTCGAGTCCCCCGCTGTAAGCGAGCACGATTTTCGGCTTCGTTTTCGGAGTCGCCTGTTTTCCTTGCTTCACTTCACATTCACCTTTGCGTTTTCAACAGCGCTTTAAACGCGTTCGCTCAACGCACTCTTGCGCTCACTCGTTTTTCGCCGGAGAACAAATATGTTTTGCGTCCGAAACCGGACGAAAAAACCTTTTTCTCGTTTCAAGCCGGACAAAAGAGGTGTTTCCCTTAAAACAAGTTAGTCCCAAAAGAAACATTTAAAAACCGCGGCGGAAACAAAATAGTATGACTTCGACTGCGGAATTGACGGAGAAATACGTTTCGGAACATCCCAGCGTGCGCGAGTGCCTGAAGAACGGCGTGATAAACTATTCTAAGTTATCGCGGCGCATAGCGCGCGAGTTGGGCATCGGAAAGAAAACGAGTCTCGAAGCGATTTTAATAGCGTGCAGGCGAATCGAGGAAAAAATCTCGGCGGATAAGGCCGGTGAGGAAAAAGTCGTCTCGATTTTGAAGAAGAGCGAGTTGGAAATCAAGAACAAGATCGTCGTGGTTATTCTCGATAAGCGCGTTTACTCGGAAGCGTTGTTGGAACTGGAAAAAAAGATTCGAAAGCACGGAGACGTGTTTTACGCGATTGAAGGAAAAAGCGCGTTCACGGTAATAGTTTCGGAAAAACACTTCGGGGAAGTCGAACGCGTTTTCGAGCGGGAAATTATTAAGACAACGCGCGAGCTGGCGCTCGTCACGATAAAGAGTCCGGAAGACCTCGAAAACACGCCGGGAGTCGTCGCGTTCGTTTACTCGCGGCTCGGGGAATACGGAATCAACGTCGTTGAG
The DNA here is from genome assembly GCA_964580705.1 of Microcaldota archaeon. Classification (GTDB taxonomy): domain Archaea; phylum Micrarchaeota; class Micrarchaeia; order Norongarragalinales; family Norongarragalinaceae; genus CAITNU01. The sequence continues at coordinate 14,279 of CAZOKY010000017.1, forward strand.
ACGATGAGTTGTTGGACCGACACTATTCTACTCGTGGCAGAGAAGGACGTCGCGACGGTAATGGGCATCCTTGATTTTTGAATTTGAAAGAAGAAAAAACGAAAATTAAGTTCAAGCAGTTATTTCTTTCAACAACGCTTCCTCATCGACGGGAACGCGCAAACGCTTGAAGAACGACGCGAGGTTATGGCAGTCCGCCCGCAAGTATTCGAGCGCGCGAGGGTGTGCGACGCTGACTCCTTGCGCCCAGTCTATGAGGACGGGCATTTGCGCTCCCTTGCCTTTCTTGCCTTCAACAGTGCGCATGATGACGTTGAACGAACTGAGGTCGGCGTGCACCACGCCGGCTTGCCACGCGAGCTTGGCTTGCGCGACGAGCTCGCCGAGGAGCGCGTGCGGGTCTGCGACTACGACGTCTTCCAGAAGCGCGTACGGAATCCCGCGTTCGCCGATGAACTCCATTACCACGACGTTGTCCCTATGCGCGATGGGTTGCGGCACCGACACGCCTTCAGCGGCAGCCGCTTGAAGGTTAGCGTACTCTTTGCGCGCCCACAACTTGACGAAATTCCGGAGGTTGCCGCGGACTTGGCGCGCGTTGAAGCGCGGGTCGCCTTCGAGGTATTCGGCGGCGTGACGGAACGCGGTTGTCTCGTACTTGAAGATTTTTATGGCGACGTGCGTTCCGTCGGCGCGCGTACCGCGAAAAACGTAAGCTTCCTTACCGCTCGCCAACGGGTAGTCAATCGTCTTGAATACTTTCGTGTTCATTAGTCCGACTAGGACGTGCAGCGTCTTGTTGTCGAAAACTTTGTAAGCTATTTTGTTGATTTGCTCGTGCTGCGGCTTGTCTTCGCGCCGCGGACGCTTTTTCGTGCTTAGTTTTCGAGCCAAAACGATTTCACACCCACCGCAACGGGTTACGCTGCAAGGGATTTTAAACCAGCTGAATAAACTCGTTGAATCCGTTGAATTCACTGGAAGCGAAGCTCCGAAAAAAATATCTTTCCGATAAGCGTAAGCAATCAAGAAATCGCAGGAATTTAGGGACGGTGTTTAGGTGAAGAAAAAAGACGGAAATAAAAACAAAAGCGGTTTCGGCTTGCTTAAAGGACATCGCGGCTTGCACGAAACTTGGAGAAAACTTCACGAGGAAGACTGGAAACACGAACAAGAAGAGATGGATGAAATGATGAATGGTTTTACTCATCAGGAATTCCAGAAGCGGTTAAAGAGAGTTCTCGGAATAAAAGCTCGCGCTCGCAGACGTGCTCGGCGCATAAAAGGAAAAAAGCATTAATAGCCGCTCTAGCAGTAATCAATCCGTCATGAAAGCCACGCACGTAATCCGCAACGGTTCCGTCATCGACGCAAGCAACGCGAGCGTGAGCGTTTTCAATAAAGCCTTCTTTTTCGATTTCGCGGTTTACGCGAACATCAAGGTCGTGCGCAACCGTTTGTTTATTCCGGATTTCGAAGTCGAAAAGCTTTTCGAGAGTGCAACCAAGCTCGGACTCACTCATGATTTCAAGAAAGAGGACGTCGTCGCGTGGGCAAAACTCCTCGTCGAAAAGGAAAAACCGGGCGACGCGTTGCTCAGATTGCTGCTCGTCGGCGCGGCTTCGCGTGACGAAGCGCCGCAATTATTCATTTTCCCTGTGGGTTTGACGTTTTACTCGGACAAGTTTTACTCGCGCGGCGCAACGCTCGTCAGCGTTCGCGGGGAACGCCACGTTCCGGGCGTGAAGAGCAAGGATTTGCTGATGTCGTTTCAAGCATATGGTGAAGCCGAAAAGAAAGGAGCAATAGACGCGCTTCTAGTGGACAAAAACGGCAACGTTCGCGAGGGAACTCGCACGACTTTTTACGCAATCAAAGGCGACGAATTGATTACCGCTCCAAAAGACTTGGTTTTGGAGGGCGTTACGCGCAAAATCGTTCTCGAACTCGCGCCGAGCCCGAGCGTCGGGCTTAAAGTCGTCGAGAAAGAGATTCCGCTTGACGATTTATTGAATAAAAAGTTTGATGAAGCGTTGATTTCGAATACCACGATGGGGGTAATACCCGTCAACAAAATCGACGGCGCGGAATACGCCGTCGGACCGAAGACTAAAGCATTAATCAAGGCGTTCAAGGATTACTGCGCGAAAAGCGAACACTGGGTTTGAAGCGCGAAAATCAACGCGTGCAACGCGCTTTACTTGTAAACAACGTCTCGCTTGTCAAGCCGCCAAAAAATTATTCGCTTGCCCTTGACTTGGTACACTATACGGTAACCAGAAAATCTTGCTCTGAATGAGCCGGGTTCGCCGTGCAACGGTTTTTGCCGCAACGGGTTCTCGACGATTTTCTTCAAGATTTTTTCAGCGACTTTACGCGTCGGCGAATCTAGCTTTTCCAACGCTTCCGTAAACTTGTTGTTGAAAAACAGTTCGAAACCCAAAACGCGACAACTCCTTTGCACGCAAAAAAACTTACCGTCGGCTAACCGCAGTTCACAGTTTAATGCCAGTGCGCTTTTCAAACTCTTTCTGCGACAACAAACGCTCCTTTCCGCTCGCGACGTTGCGCGCCGCCGCCCTGATTTCAGCAACGTCTTCCAAATCCTCCAAGCGCTCAAGCAAAGAATACCGGTTATCGAGTTCAACTAACCCTAAAAGCAAAGCGTCCGTCTTCGTCTTCGCTAGCCCCGACTTTATCGCGCCGTCCACTATCTGCTCAGGAATTCCGTGAAGCTTCACATTCATGTTCACTCAAAACACCTCAAAACCATCAAAAACCACCATAAAAGTTATTGAAATAGTTATAATAATAGTGGTTTAAATAGTTTTTCTTCAGCGCATAGCGCATCAAGCGCAATACTTCTCCAAAACCGGGAAGCTGTCGGGACAAAAGTCTTGAGGCCGCTCGCGAGCCATTTCACGAAGTTTCTTCTCGCTAACGAAGAAGCTCGCCGCGACTTCTTCTTTCTGCAACCTCAGTTTTCCGTCGTAAACGGTTTTGAATACGCGCACGAGTTCGTTGATGAACTCGTCCTTGAAGCCGAAGTCGAACAAGAAAGTCAGTTCAGCGTTTTTAATTCCGACTTCTTCCTCGAGTTCGCGGCGCGCACAGTCTTCGAACGATTCTCCAGCGGCGCAAGTTCCGCCGCGCGCGATTTCGAGCAAGCTCGGGTAAACCTTTTTCGTTGCAGTGCGTTTCGTTACGAGCCACTCGCCTTTCGCGTTCAAAACGACGACGTAAACGCACTTGTGGCGGAGGTTGCGGCCGTTGACTTCGGCGCGCGGAAGCGTTTCGACGACTTCGTTGCGCGAGTCGATTACGTCGACTAATTCAAGCATGCAAATCCAAGCTGAATGCGTTGAAGTGCAAGCCGCCCCAGTGCGGGTTCGCTTGCTTCGCCTTTAAAATGGCTTTAGTAAACTTCGCACTTAAAACAGGGTCGGGGCGAATAATGCGGTATTCGAAAGGCGTTCTTTTCTCCTCGAATTTTCCAAGTCTGGCCGGCGCGGTTCCCGGATACAAAACCAAACCCGGAACCAATATTTTTTCGATGCGGCTGGCGAATTTTGGCCCCAAAACCGCTTTGAAGCCGGAGTCGATTACCGCGCCGATCACTCTGACGGATTGAATTTCGGGTTTGACGCCGCGGTTGGATCTGGAGGGCAAGTAACGCGTCGCAACCAAAACGAGGTCGGCGTCGCGCAACCCATTTGTTTTGCCGCGATTGCGGAATTGGTTGCGGAAGGGGTTTGGAACTACTTCGTGTCCTTCGCCCTTAAAAAAAGCCGTTTTTTCATTGTCCCGCAAAACGCTTTCGCCAACGAGTTTTTCGCGAAGCTCTCGCGTTACGCGTCTTGGAACCGGTAACCCGGTTTCAACCGGTTCCGGGCGAGCGGAAGTTCGCCTGACTGTTCGTTTCAGATTCATTCAAAAAAACCTCGCCAATATAGTGGGTCCACAGGGAATCACGATTTCACTTTTTTACCATTTAAGCTTGTATTTCGGAATCCAGTACAAAAGAATTACCGCAATCGGCAGTATCG
>CAZOKY010000018.1:0-14447 GCA_964580705.1 Microcaldota archaeon
TTCGACAGAATCGAGAAATGGCTCGAAAAATAAAAAAGAACGACGACGAAAAGAAATTACTTTTTCAATAGCCCGAGCGCGGCTTTCGCGATGTGTTCGCCTGCGAGCCCGAACTTCCAAATGAGTTCCCACGGCTGTCCCGTCTCGCCGAATTGGTCGTGCACGCCAACCATCGCCATTCTCGGTCGCTTCGAAACGTGCGCGCTGCGCGCGATTACTCCCGCAACGAGATTCCCGAGTCCGCCTGCCTGGTGTTCTTCCGCCGTGACGATTACGTCGCATTCATTGGCGGCGTCCAAAATCGCTTCCTCGTCGATGGGTTTAATCGTGTGCATGTTGACTACGCGCGCGCTGACGCCGTGCTGCTTCTTCAAAATCCATGCCGCGCGCAACGCTTCCGGCACTTCAGGGCCGCAAGCGATTATTGCTACTTTGTCGCCCCCGTCGGCGCTTTCGTATTCGCTTGCGGGAACGCAGTCGAACGCGTCAACGAACTTTTGTTTTTCTCCGAGGAAGCGGAACACGTTCGCTTCGCCGACTTTGAACGGGTAATCGGGCTTCGTGACGACGGGCGTCGCTTCGCGCGCGAAACGCATTGCGACGGGCCCCGTGACTTCGAAAATGCCGGCGTGAGTCGCCTTGTACGCTTCAATCGCGTCGCACGGAACGAGCACCGTCATGTTCGGAATAATCGACATAATCGTTATATCTTCGAGAGCTTGGTGCGTCGCGCCGTCGGGTCCCACGCTTACTCCGCCGTGCCCAACCGCGATTTTCACGTTCAAGTTTCCGTAGCAAACGGTAGTGCGGATTTGATCCCAATTTCTGCCGGTCGAAAAAACCGCGTAACTCCCGATGACGGGTATTTTGCCTTCCTTCGCGAGTCCCGCCGCTACAGTCGTCATGTTTTGTTCGGCAATACCCATACTGAAAAAGCGCGGCTTGCGGTCGTCGTGCTTCTTGCAGAAATTGAGTATGCAAATCGAGCCGGAAATGTCGGCGCCCAAGCAGACGACGCGCGGGTCCCCGCCTTCGGCGTCGAGGCATTCTCCGAACCCGAAGCGGCTGGGTTTCATGTCCGCGCGCATCGCGTGTTCGTGAGTCGGGTCGGGGTGTTGGTTCCACCAAAACGGCCTTTCCTCAGGCAAAATAAGGTTTCCGTACTGCCGCGCCACGTGCGCCCTGAGCTCTTTCGCCTTGCGTTCGATTTCAGGAGTGTACAACGCTTCAAGACCCAATTCTTTGAGCGCGGCCTTGGTTTGTTCGGCGGTTTGCGCTTTGCCGTGCCATTCCGCCTTGTTTTCCATGAACGAAACTCCTTTGCCTTTCACCGTCTTCGCGACGATTACCGTCGGCTTTCCCTTCGTTTTCGCCGCCGTCTCGAATGCTTTGATGAGGGCGTCAACGTCGTGCCCGTCGCACTCTATCGCGTGCCAGCCGAACGCGCGGTATTTTTCCGCGACGGGTTCCACAGTCATTACGTCGCACGTTTTACCGTCGATTTGCAAGCCGTTCACGTCGACGACTGCACACAAATTGTCGAGTTTGTAATGCCCCGCCGCCATCGCGGCCTCCCAAATGCTTCCCTCTTGTTGCTCGCCATCACCCATCACGCAATAAACCCTGTGAGGCGCGCAGTCGAGCCTTGCGGCGAGCGCGTCGCCTACGGCGATGCTTAAGCCTTGCCCGAGCGAGCCGCCGCTCATTTCAATGCCTTTGCACTTGCGCCAGTCGGGGTGCCCCTGAAACGGCGTGCCAAGCACTCGCAAGCCCGTAGTGAAGTCTTCAACGGGATAATAGCCAGCCAAGCCGAGCAAGGCGTATTGCGCCGGACACTTGTGTTGCGCGCTTAGAAACAGCCGGTCTCTTTCAGGCCAGTTGGGATTCGTCGGGTCGTGCCGAAGCACGTTGAAGTAAAGCGTCGCGAGGTAATCAATCATCGACAAGGCGCCGCCCGGGTGCCCGCTGCCCGCAAAAGAAATCGCCATGAGCGTGTGCGCCCGTCCCTCATTCGCCGTTTTCTTGATTTCTTGCGCGGAATACTTTTTTTCCTTGCCCGTCTTGGAATCGATGATGCCCACTCGCTTCAACCCCCTTAATGAAAACGAAATTCGGCTTGACGACAAAAAAACCGTTTTTGAAACAATTTTTAAACAAGAGCGTTGCGCTTTGCCTTAACGGAATGCGAAACAAGTTATTTTTATTCTCAACCGCTTTAAAATGCTTTGCGCCAGGTGGGAGACAACGTGAAAAACAACTCGAAAAATGCTTTCAAAGCGGTTCTATTCGACCTCGACAACACGCTAGTCGACTTCGCGCGCATGAAAGAACGCGCGTGCGACGCCGGCATACGCGCCATGCGCTCGCACGGCCTGCGCATGCCTTTCGCAAGCGCCAAGCGAGCGCTCTTCCGGTTGTACTGCGAGCACGGGATTGAAAACAAAAACATTTTCCAGATTTTTTTGGCGCGCGAACTCGGGCGAGTGGATTACAAACTCCTCAGCAACGCCATAGTCGCTTACCGCAAGCAAGAAAACGATTTCCTCGAGCCGTACGCCGGCACGCGCGAAACCCTCGCGCTCCTCCGCAAGCGAGGCGTCGCGCTCGCCATCGTCACCGACGCGCCGCGATTGCGCGCGTGGAACCGCCTCGCCGCAATGGGACTCACGCGTTACTTCGACTTCGTCATCACCATCGCCGACACGAAACGCCGCAAACCGCACGCCGCACCGTTCGCGCTCGCCCTCAAAAAACTCTCTCTCGAAAAAACGCCGGAGCGCGTGCTTTTCGTAGGCGATTCGCCGGGGCGAGACATGGCGGGCGCCAAGCGCGCGGGCATGCGCACTTGTCTCGCGCGTTACGGGATGCGTGGTTGGCGGACGATCGCGTGGCGTAGCTTGAAGAGTAGCTTCGTTGAAGCGCGTGCAGCGTCGAAGTTGGCGCGTTCGCATTCCGATTTCGCGAATTTGGCGGTGCGCAAGCGGATTCGCCCTGACTTCGTAATCGACGGTTTCCGCGAGCTCGCGAAAATCGTTTGAATTTCCGGCGTTTGAAAAGAAAGGTTGATTTAGCCGTGAAGTCCGAGTACTTGCTGCAAGCTGCCATCGTGCTGACTCTCGCCAGCGCGTTCGTCGCGCAGTTGAGCGAACCGCCGTTCTCGTATCTGACGTCGTTCTTCATCGTAACGCCCATTTACATGATTGTTTTCTTCTTTATTTTCGTGGTGCTCTTCCGCGGCGTGGAAGAAGAAATCGGGGAAACGAATTACTTCGTCGTCTACTTCGTAGGCGTTTTGCTCGGCAACCTCGGGCTTTTGACGTTGACTGCGGTCGGTTCCGTGACGCTTGCTACTACGGGCGCGATGGGCGGTTTGTTCGCGCTCGCAGGCGTTTTCATTGCTAAGCACCCGTACGACATGTTCGTATTCGACTTGGTTTACCCGTTGCCCGCGATTTTGTGCCTCATCGCCATCGCGTTCCTCGACGTTTTCGTTGCCGACACGAATTTTGATTATCTCCCGTTGTTGTTCGGAGTCGCAGTTGGCTTGGCTTTGCATCGCAGCGCCGGCGCTTCGCAAACGCAAAGCGGTTACGGCGGCGGCTACGCCTACCGGCGTTGATGAATCGTTGATGAGTTGAAGCGAGCCAGACGAGTCAATCGAGTCGAAAAAACGTTTTTAAACTCCCTCCCGCTTACTAACAACCTCTTTCGATTTTCAGAGGTGGATTGTTTAATGGCTGAACAAACAGGCGAAACACGCAAAGCGATTCGCGTCATCATGCTCGGTGCGCCGGGAAGCGGGAAAGGCACTATCTCCAAAAAACTTCTTGCTTCGCACGGCGGAAACCACGTTTCAACCGGCGACATGCTGCGCGCGGAAGTCGCGGCGAAAACGCCGTTGGGTCTCGACGCGAAAACGTTTATGGATCGAGGCGATTTAGTGCCCGACGCAGTCGTAAACGGCTTAATCGCGGAGTGGTTGGACGGCCACCGCAGCGAAGGATTCATTTTCGACGGTTACCCGCGCACCGTGCCGCAAGCTGACGCGCTGGAAGAGATGCTCGCGGAAAGAGGAATCAACGTCGACCTCGTGGCGAATCTCGCGATTCCGTTCGACGTAATCGTAAAGCGTTTGACGTCGCGCCGTTCTTGCGGCAAATGCGGGCAGCCTTTCAACCTCGAGTTCATGCCCCCGCGCGTTGCAGGCGTTTGCGACAAGTGCGGTGGCCCCCTGGTGCAGCGCGAAGACGAAAAACCTGAAGTCGTGAAGAAGCGTCTCGCGGTTTACGACGCGCAGACGAAGCCTCTCGTGGATTACTACACGCGCAAGGGAATGCTGAAGAATTTCGCTAGCGAATCCAGCGAGGAAACCGTAACGCAAATCGAGGCGGAACTCGCGAAAAAGAAAAACTAATTAGAAAACCGAGTAACCCTTGATTTTCTTTATTTGCCCGAGGAGTTCCCGCTCCCCGTCGCTCAACGCTTTCAAGTACTTCGCTTCAATGGCGGCGACGTCTTCCTTGCTTGGTGAAGAGAGAAGCGTTTGCTTCTCGCAGATTTGCCTGCCGAAAAACGGTTCCGGAATCGATATCGCGAGCTGGTCCCCCTTCTTCGCTTCCTCAACCGCTTCCTTATTCCGCTGAATAGTCTTGATTGAGCCCACGGCTTTGCCGTCTTCAGTCATCAACGGGTAATCCTTTCGAATTCTGCCTTCAAGGACTTCGATTCCGATTATGCACGGGTTACTAACGCGGAAGCAACAACCATCGAGAATCTTGATTTTCGCGGGAAGCACGAGTTTGCCGAACGCTTCGCGGCGCTCGCCTTCCACGCTTTCGTCACGCCAACGCTTGTAACCGTCAATCAAGTTGTAAATGATTTTCTCGTCGAAGATTTTCACGTGCGCCGCAGCTGCTTCGCTGGCCGCGTCGTCCGCGACGGGAACGTTGAACGCGAAAATCGCGCCTAACAGCTTGTCGCGGTCGCGCATCGCAGTCGCGTCAGCGACGTCCCTGCGGCTGACTGCGCCGATTGCCGTGCGCTTGATCTTGATTTTCTCCGCGGCGAACAACCGCGTGATTGCTTCGATCGAGCCGAGCGCGTCCGCCTTGATGAGCACGCCTTGATCCGAGTTTTCGAAAAGAATCTGTTTGAGTTCCTGCTCGAGAGAGTCGCGCGCCTGGTGCGCTTCCTCTTGAGTTCGAACGACGAAGAGGCTGCTGCCTCCGACTGCGTCGACGGCGCACTCGCAAGCGATTTTTACTCCGGTGGCTGCGTGCACTTCGTTCACGCTCTTGAATTTCTCGCGCGGGTCCCGCATTTCGTCGAGCGGCTTCGGCTCGAGAAGCGCCTTGACTTTGCATTCTATTGGCCCCGTGAGAGTGTTGAACGCGATTTCGTCGCCTTGCCGCACGCATCCGTCGTACAAAATGACGTCCAGCGTTTTCCCTAGGCCGCGTTCCTCGCGGACTTCGAGTATTGCTCCTTTCCCGCTTTCGTCTTCGCTGGTGGTCAAGGTTTTCTCCATGAATTTTTGCGCGAGTCCCGCCACGAACAAGAGCAGTTCCTGCAGTCCTTCCTGCGTTTTCGCGCTAACCGGCACAATCGCGACTTGCTTCGTGAAATCGCTGGCGCGGTCGAAACGCTCGGCTTGAAAACCGTAATTGTACAACGCGCCGATAAGCTGGTAAATTTTCTCGTCCAAGCGTTCGATGACGTCGGCGCGTTGCTTTTTCACGGAGTCGGCGAAGCACGACCCGCGTTGCGGCAGCCACCCGTTTAACGCGTCGATTTTGTTGAAAGCGACGATGAAAGGCGTCTTGTACTCCCTCAATATTTCGATTGCTTCAATCGTCTGCGCTTCAATGCCTTTAGTGCCGTCGATGACGAGGATTGCAATATCGGCGATGCTTCCTCCGCGCTTGCGGAGATTCGTGAACGCCTCGTGCCCAGGAGTGTCGATGAACAGCAGCCCCGGAATCGTGAGCTTGATTTTCATGCGTTCAAGCATTGCGCCGCATGCAGCGTCGAGGAGTTCGCGAGGGTAAATGCTTGCTCCGATGGCTTGCGTTATTCCGCCGTGCTCGCGCTTCGCTACGCCCGTAGCGCGCACGGCGTCGAGCACGCTGGTTTTGCCGTGGTCGACGTGACCGAGAACGCAAACGATCGGTTGGCGCAACATAAAATTCACTTTAACTCTTTTGAGTACTTGAGTAAGAGTCTAAATCGAAGTAGTTTAGTGGCTGGCGAGGTTAATAATTTTAGGTTTTCGAGGGGTTTTCCTGCTTTTCGAATCCTTCCGTTTTTCAGCCTTGCGTCTTCGCTTTCGCCGCCGCCACGACGTCTTTCACGAGTTCCGCGTTAACCCACGTTCGCCAATCAGCGAGAAGCTTCTGGTGCTCCACCGCCCCGATTTCGTTACGCATTTTCTCCGCCAGCAACGCGTACTTGTTATGCGCCCTGACGGAGTGCTCGGCTTCGAGAAGAAGAGGCAAATCCAGTTTTCGGCGCACGTCCACTAGGTACTGCTTCGTTTCCCCTCGCGCCTTGACTTCCCGCCAAATGTCTTCGTACGACATTCCTCGGTTTCGTTTCACGCGCTCGATCCACTCGCTTGCCTTCTTGATTTCATCCTCGTAAAAGTCGAGCGCGTCCTTGTTCGCGTCGAAACGCTCCCACTCGAGGAAACCGTTTTCCTTGTCGGGATCCTTCTCCCAGTGCTTCTTGACTTCCGTTACTTCAATCAAGCGGCGGTCGCGCTTCAACGAGCCCTTGAAACGAATCGGCGCGCTTACTATGGAAAAATCGGTGGCTTTGAAACTAGTAGTCGGAACTCCTAAGTCGTTCACGACACGGTCCCAAATGCTGAACGCGCTCTCGCCGTGAATCGTTCCCATGACGACGTTGCCTACTGCTCCAACGCGCATTGCCTCGTAGAGGGCACGGGCCTCGGTCGAACGCACTTCACCGATGATGAGCACGGAGTCTCCAAGACGCAGCGCGGTGCGCAGCGCGTCTTCAGCGCTGACTTCAGTCTCGCTAATCCCGCCGAGCGGCGGGCGCGTCTTCAAGCGCTGGATGTTGAAGCCTAGCTTCTTCATCTGGGGAACGGGAATCTCTTGCGTGTCTTCCTGCACGATTATGCGCAAGTTCTGCGGAATCTCAAGCATCATCGACTGCAACATGCTCGTCTTTCCCGAGCCGCGCGAGCCCACGATTAGCATGCTTGCTTGCGCGTCAACGAAAAAGGAAAGCATTCCTGCGGTGAAAGAATCGAACATTTTGTTGTCGACGAATTGCGCGAGCGTCCAAGGCGTTTCCTTGTGCAAACGGAATACTAGCGCCGTGCCGTCCAGCGCGAGCGGGCGCCCGATGACGCAAATGCGCGTCTGCAAATCCTGCAAGTCGAAGTCGAGGATGGGATGCGCTTGGTCGAAGGGACGGCCGCTGAGAGCGCGGAAGCGCGAGACGATTGATTTCGATTCGTCTTCCGTAAAGATGACGTTCGTCTGGCATTGCCCGTACTTGCTGTGGACGACGTAAATCGGTTTTTGTCCGAGCGGCGAATCGATATAGACGTCGGTCAGCTTGCGGTCGCTTAGAAAGAGCTCAAGTATTCCGTAACCGATGGTGTAACGCGAGACGATGGTGGCAAGCTCGTCTTTTTCTTCAACGCTGAGAGCGATGTTGTTTTGCAGCGCGAGGTCGGCAATCGTCGCCACGTAAATTTTTTGGAAGTATTTGCGGGCTTGCGAAATGTTCATGAACTCGACGTGTTCCGGGCGGTGCGCGGCGACGACTTCCTTCGTTTTCTCGAGCAAAAAGTATTTCTCGGGAGGCATGGCGTACTCGGGCGGGTTGATGAAGTAAAGGTATTCGATTTTGTCGGGGTGCTTGTAAATGCGCACCTCGCTCCCCAAAACTTCGTATTGGTCTACTAGCTCGATGTTTTCCGCGAGGTTAAAGAAAATGCGTGAACCGATAAAACTAGGCTTTATGGCGACTTCAAAGAAAGCGTGGTACGCGTTGCGCCCGCTCGGAATCTCCCCAAGCTGGGACAAGTACGATTTCATTCGCTGTATGAGTTGGGTTTTCTCGAACGCGTCGCGCATGAACTGAAGCGTCGCGAGATACGTCTTGATGTCTTCAGCGCGGTCCGCGCCGAGCGAGGGAATCGAGGCGACGGCGTTCTTTATTTCGCGTATGAGCATTAAATACGACTTAAAGGGGTCGCCCGCCGTCCCGTTGAGTACGCCGAGCACCGCGTCGTGGCGTTGCGCGAGGACGCGCGAGTCGGTGGTCGTCCCCAAATGCGACGGCGACCACACGGTGTCGACTTCGAAGCGCGTTATCAAGTCCGCGATTTCGCGGAGCAAGCGCGTTTGCTCGGCGTCGTAAATTCGTTCATAGTATTCGCTTAACACGACTTCGTCGACGTCGACTTCCCGCAGTTTTTCGACGACGTCCCTCATCGCCGGCTCGTATACGGCGATGTCGGCTCCGTACGGCGCGCCGCGCATGTCGATTACGAGGATTTTCTTGTCCCCTTCCTGCCGCACCGCGCTTTGCCCGTAAACCATTAAATTTCCCCAATAGTTTTAACGCATTAATGCACTAACGCATTCGACTACGCTTCGCCTTAATTTAAAACCTGCCTCACTCGACGTCCCACGGGTAACGCAGCCACGCGCCCGCGTCCGCCCGCGCGCCCCAATAGTCGGGCGCGAACGCAGCGCAATTCTTCCAGTGAAGAACCAAAAACTTGAATTCCTTGACGCGCAGCGTTTTAAAGTGCTTCGCGATGGCGCGAAGCGAGCCTCCTGAATCGGCGACTTCGTCGATTATGAGGACGCGCTTGCCTTTTACTTGAAGCCCCGCGGTTTGCGAAATGCGCGGTTCCGCCGTCGCGTTGTCGCGCGAATCGTAATACTCGCACTTGACGCTGTAAAGCCTGGGGTTGCGCAGCAGATTCGAGACGATTACGCTCGGAGTCCACCCGCCCCTGCCCACGCCTACGAGCACGTCGGGCGTAAACATGCCCGCCTTCATTTTCTTGACTGCGGCGCGGCTGAGTTTTACTACTTCCGCGAAACTCACGCGTTGAATGCGCCTTCCGCCTCGCGGTTCGCCGGATTCGCGCGCCTCGTTTTTTCTTGCTGGGTGCTTGGCATTTGTTTTCATGGCAGTGGAAAACCAGGAAACGCAAGTTTTTAAAACGCGCCCGTGATTGGTTAAAGCGGTTTCCAAGGTTTCCGTAGGCAAAAAGGGGCAAAGGGGTTTTCGAGGCAAAATGGATTTCTTTTATTATTTCGCCAGCGTCTTCACTCTCGTCGTCAGCGTGCTCGTAGCAGGCTACGCGGTAGTTTATTCGTGGATTTTGTGGGACGAGTCAAAGCACGGCGAAGACGTGCGCAAGGATTGGAATATTTCGCTTTACTTTTACGCCGGTATTTTCCTCGCGGTGGCGGCGAATCTTCTCGGCGTCCTCGACGATTTATACGGGGGGGATTACGAGTATTTCTCGCCGTTCCTGCACTTGGCCGCGCTCGTTTTCTTGTTCATCGGCTTCCGCAAGCGCATGCGCCAAGACGTGAAGTGAAAAACTGAAAAAAAGCTTTATTCCAAAAACGCTTATTCCACTTGCACTGCGGGACGCCCCGGCATCGCGCGTGCCGCGCGTTCGCTCTTGCTTTCCTCCTCGCGTTCGACTGCAACCGGGCAACCCAGCGTTTTCCCGATGAACGGCGCCGCGGCGCGCAAAACAGCGTAATCGTCGATTTCGAGGAGCGCGGGCTTCTGCTTCAATTCGTAAAACTTTTTCTGCAAAAACGCTTTCAGCCCGTCGTTTTTCGTCATTGAAGCCAATTCTTCAGGCGTGTTGGCTTTCACGACGAGCTTCTTTGCCTCAATCGCTTTCGCCGCGCTCGCCACGATTACCGTCAACCGCGCAATCTTCTGTTTCTTCAACAACAACGCGATTTTGCGCGAGTCAGCGACTACGCTCGCTACGAGGTCTTCGTTCGCTTCAGCCGCCGCGTCAATCAATTCCGCGCGCGCTTCGGGCCACTTGCTCACCGAAACGAATCCTTTGCCGCTTCCCGTCAAACCCGTTTTCTGCGCTTTCTCCCAGAGTTCCTCACAGGCGTGCGGGACGACGGGGGAAAGCAACGCAATCCAGCGGGCAGCGCACTCTTTGCCGACTGTAGCGAGTTCGGTGGGCGTGGCGCGGCGCGTGAATTCCTCGAAAAAGTTTATTTGCTTGTAGAACGCGGTTTGCACGTAATCGCGCAAGCGGAACTCATCAAGCGCCAGCGTGGCGTCTCGCACGGTCGATTCAAAGCGCGAAAGCGTGACTTTCACGAGGTCGGTTTTTTCGTTCGAGTCGCCGGCAGCGTCAACGAGTTTGCCTGTCAAGTCAACAAACCGAGCGAGCGAACGCCGCGTCGCCTCGATATCGCGCTTGCGGAAGTCAAGCGTGGACCCAAAGTCCGCCGCCCCGACGGCGTACACGCGGAACAAGTCCGCTCCGTAATCGCGCGCCACGTCGTTCAACAAAACGACGTTTCCCTTGCTTTTACTCATCTTCGTGCCTTCAGCGATAATCATTTCGTTCAACGTTATCCCGCGCGGCCACTGCGGGCGGTCGAAGCACGCGGCGTGCGCGAAAATGAAGAAACTCAAATGGTTCGTCACGTGCGCTACAGCCGTGTGCCGCAAATCGTTCGGGTACCAGAACAAGAATTCACTGCGAATAGAAGTCAAAGCCTTGGCGTCGCAACCGATTTTTTTCGCGAGCGCTGCGGCATCGCTTTTTCCCAAGAACACGAAATCGAAGAACTCGGGCGTCAATTGCTCGGGCTTCAACCCGAATTCGCGAATGCGTTTGATTACAGTGTAAAAAGCCATGTAAATCGTTGAATCGCTTAACGACTCGATAATCCACCCGTTGGCGAACGGAAGCTTCGTGCCGAGCCCGCGGCGCCGCGCGCAAGGACGCTTGTCCAGCCATTCAAAGACGTCGAGGAACTGTTTGCGGTAAGCGGGCGGGTAAACCGTCATTTCGTTCAGGCAATCGCGTGCGTCATCCTTCCAACCAGGCGAATTGAAGTCCAAGAACCATTGGTCGTTGAGGACTGCGACGACGACTGTTGCGCCGCACCTGCATTCCGCGTGGCGGTTAGTCTCGTAAAACCACGCGGCGCTGCCGTTCTTCAACAGTTTCGCTGCAACCGCATCCTTCGCTTGAACGACGCCGAGCCCTGCGAACTCGCCGGCAACGCCTTTCTTCATTTTGCCGCCGTAAAACTCGGCTTTGTATAGTTCGTTCGTCGCTTTCTCGATTTTAGCGTGCTCTTTCGTGTTCGCGACCTTCATTCGCGCGAGAATCTCTTGAGCGGGGAATTCGCCGTAACCCTCCACGGAAATCAAAGACACGGGTTTTATTTCGTTCAACATTTTTTCGAGTCCACGGTCGGCGTATTTCGCAAGCGTCTTCTTGTCTTTCTTTAAATCTTCGAGCGCCTGCCAATCCCAAGGAGCGTGAGCGGGAACGGAGTGAACAAAACCGCTGGCGTTGTTGACGTCGACGAACGAGGCAGGCAAAATCGGGACTTTAACGCCTAAAGGAGTGACGCAGTATTTTCCAACGAAGTAATCCCCGTTTTCTTTACCTAAAACCTCGATTTTGTGGCCTTGCAACTTGAGTTTCTCGAGCGCGGCTTCGCTGACGAACCACGTTTCGCTTTTCCCGCCTTCAACGCCGACTCGCGCTTTCACGTACTGCGCTGCAGGGTTAACGAAGACGTTCGTAATCCCGAAAATCGTTTCCGGGCGCAGCGTGCACGACACGAGGAAAGCGTTGCCGCCGCTTGCGTTCGCGCCGCTCCCGTTTGCGTTGCTTGCGTCTTCCAGCTTCGATTTGAATGCCGCGAACTTCAATACGTCGACGGGCTGCGTGTCCCCGTCCTTAATGTCGTCTTCCCCGACCGCGTTCGCGTCGCGAGGGCAGTAAAGCACGGGATACGAAGCTTGCTTCAAGAAACCTTTTTGCTTGTAACGCCCGAACTGCCATTCGATGAACTTGTTATACTCCAAATCGCCCGTCGTGAATTGGCGCGAGTAATCGAGCGAGAAACCCATTCTTTGAAAGTCTAAAACGATTTTCTTGGAAAAGTAAGCGACGACTGCTTCCGGCTTCGCGAAAGAAGCGACGATTTCCTTGACGCGTTTCGCGTCGTTTTCGTAGCACGAAACGTATTCCTCGTACATTTTCAGCGTTTCCGCGTCTCCGGCAGCGATTTTCGCGCTCACCGCGAGAACCGGCGTCCCCGTAATGTGGAAAGCCATGGGCCACAACGTCTTGCGCCCGCGCATGCGGTGAAAACGCGCGATGACGTCGCCGTTAGCGTACGTCCTCCCGTGCCCCACGTGCAGGTTCCCGCTAACGTAAGGGTAAGGCACGGTGAAAAAGAACTTGTTTTTTTCGTCAGCGCTAGCGTTGGCTAGCTTGTCGTCGGGCGCTGGCTCGAAAGCTCGCGTTTTCAGCCACGCGGCTTGCCACTTCGCTTCAATTTCCGCTTGAGTATTCATTGTTCGCAACCGCTTTTAGCGTTAAACGCTTTTTATGGTAAGCGTAAAGAGTTTTTTAATTATGCTCGCGCGGCTAGTTAAACGTTTTTTTTCGGTTTCCGGCTTTTGAAGAAACAGCGTTCTGCAGTTAGGCAAAGAAAAAGAAGGGGAGACAAGAAAAAAAAGAAAAAGGGGTTAAAAGAAAAAAACGAGGAAGAGAAAAAAGATTGAAAACGCTTTTTCCTCGTTTTTTCTACTCTCCCTGCTCTTGAGCGGACTAGCTTATCGCAATCGCAGGAGGAAGCACATACCTGTTGTTAGGGGAGCAAGTATAGCTCGCTATTCCAATGTAGTCGTAGTTCCGGTTAATCGCCGGAGGCATGCCTCCTCCCAAGTATTCCGTGGTTATCGTGAACCGCTTAGTCGCAGAGTTTTTATTGCTAACGTACACTGATTCTTCAGGGTTGCCTTGACGCGCCGCCAGAGTAACGTAAAAATCTAGGATTTTCGTTTCCCCGATTTGGCAAAGAGGTTCGTCGAACGGAGGCAAGAGTACTGTGGTGCTTGGCTGGCCTGCAGTAATCGTGGCTGTGCCGGCGAATGGTTGGCTGAAAGTTCTTTTGTTGTTGGCCGCCCAGCTAGTCGCGTACTTTTCCAAGTCGACGCCGGTCTCGCTTCCGATAAAGTGTTTCGCGAAAACGTTTTCGTTCACCCACGCGTTATTAGTCACTTTCAAGTCTCCGTAGATTCCTGCGGCGGCGTACGCGCTGTTGGCGTTCTTCACTTTTAACGCGGTTTTACCGCCGCTAACCCATAACGTGACTAGGCTGTCGGAACCCGTCGTGACTGACAACACTGGTCCAAAGTCTGAAGCGATGGATAGTGGCCCCGATAAGTGGTCGTAAGAACCTGGTCCGGCGAAAGCTTGAAATCTAACGCGGACGTTTCCGTCGAAAAGCACTTCCTCGCCGCCAACCCAAGCTCGTAAGTAGTAAACGTCGTTTACGTTTAAATTCAACGGCTTGCTTTCGCCTAAAACAACGTTGAACCTGCCGTTTTCGTCGGTTGCGGCAGTAAACGTTTCTTCGTAAAGCGGAGTTGTCTGCGGATAGGAACACGTGGCGCCACCCGTGAGGCAACCAGCGTAACGGATTTCGAACTTGATGGTCGCGTCTTCCTTCGCGACTCCAAGCTTGTCTTTAACTATTCCTTGAATGTTGTACAAGTGCCGAGTTCCTTTTGAAGCCCCGGGCATCGGGTTCGTGCCAAACAAGTCAGCCGCGCAATAGATGCCGGACCATTGTGCTTCAACTCCGCCTATCTGTAATTCTTGGTCTACGCGTATCGTGATTTGCTCGTTGGTCGGGTGTTGCGTTATCGTTACTTCTGGACTGGTGAACCAACTAAGAGTCGGGCAAGAAATTTGATTATTGCTTTTATCATAGCACGTGGCTATGAAAGTTTGTTCGTCTCCAGCGGTTAATCCGTCCACGCGACTCGGATCCAACCAGCACCCGTCTGCGATACGCGGCGTCGGGCTAGGCCAAGACGTTGCTTGGATTGTTGCCGCGGCGAATCCCGCCATGAACAAGAACGCGAACGCGGCTACTGCGGCGAAAACGAAAATCTTTCTCATTCCAAACCACCTTTTTTTCTCTTTTTTTTTAACTCTCGTTGTTTTATTTTTTTTCTCCTTTTTTGACTCTTCTTTTTTTTTCTTCTCTACTACCTCGTTTTCTTACTCTTTTTCTTGGAGTAACGCGCCAAGTAAACGAACACGCCGATTGCGGCGAGACCGACTAACACCAAGTTCGTTTCAGAAAACTTGCTTGGAGCCTGCGTTAAAATGCGGAAGTTGCACGAACTCGTCAAGTCGCCGG
>CAZOKY010000018.1:14547-18323 GCA_964580705.1 Microcaldota archaeon
CGAGAGCGTGAAAACGTTTCTGCCCGCGCTTTCGCACTCGGGTATAATATCCAGTTTTTCTTCAGGTTGGTTCGGGCGAGTCAAGAAAAAGTCCCAACCGTCCGCGTCTAAACAAGTTTCGATTCCGTGCACGACCAAGTAACCAGTGACGTCCGTCGTGTCGCTGAAAACGAGTCCGATAGGGCAAATCGCGCTGAGGAAGGAGACGTCGCTCGGGTAAGTCGTCGGTTGCCTATAGCCTTCACTGACGCTCGTTACGCCGTAACAAAAAGCGGGGAGTTGACCCGGGCCTTCCATTTCAATCCACGCGGTAGCGTTGTAATCTGCCTCCTTTTCAGGGTAAGGCGCGTTTTCGGGGCACTGCACTTCTACTGAGTACGGCGCGCCCGGCACCGTGAACGACGTTTGCGGGGTGCCTGCTCCGCACGAGTAGTACGCGGTGCGTCCTTCGTAAATTGAGTCGAACGTGATGTTCATCACGTTCGTTCCCGCAGGCGGGTAGTTCACAGTCTGCGGGTCAAGCTTTAGCGTGCAACCGAAGTCGGATTCAACGCCGAAGATGATTACTTCGGTGGTTTGCGATTTGTCGATGTTCTCAACGGTGGAACCGCAATAAATTTGGTCTCTTTGCACGCACGCGGTGACGTTGTAGTCGTTGTAGAAAGGTTCGTTGTCGTCGTTCACGTTCTGGTCGTACTCAATCGCTTCGTCTACCGGCGTCAAGCCTTTCACGTCGGTGTTGTGCGTGACTATTTCACCGTGGAACGTGAGTGGCCCGGGAGTGGGGGTGGGACCGCCTTGCAGGGCTTTCGGAATAATCGTGACGAGGGCGTCGCCGAGGTCGTAGCCAGTGGAGTTTGTAACGTGCACGTTGTGAAACCACTCACGCGTAACGTTAGACGAGTCAGACAAGTATATTGGCTTATCCGTAACCGAATCCAATATGATGTTGTTCAAAGAATTGCTCGTGCCTGAAAAAACTTTTTGAAGCGTATTGACGAATTCGTTCGAAGTAAAATTGTTGTTGTTTGAATTGTCTAGGCTCAGACATTTATCGCTGTTGTAGATTTTGTTTTTTTCAACTGTGTTTTCGTTTGAGGTAACCATGTAGACTCCGATTGAACTGATTACGCCTGGGGGTTTAGACGTGGTTATAATGTTTCCTTGAATCGTAACGTGATTTGAGTTTTCCAAGACGACTCCGTAAATGGTTTCGCTTATCGTATTGTTAACAAGCTTTCCAGAATCTAAATTTTTTAGATAAACACCCATTTCGGAAGGCAGCGATTGACCGACTTTTTGGTATCCAACGTTTCTTATCTTGCTGTTCTCGATGTCCGTCCCGCCGAAAATTTGAAACAAATACTGCTTGCCGTTTCCGGATTGAATCGTCGAACCGGGATGCTGCGTAATCGAAGTAGCGTCCAAAGTCGTGAAAAACCCGCTGCTCTCAACCGTGATGTTTGCGGTGCCGTTGCCGCTCGGGTTCATGTCGAACACGACGTTGTTGAAAACCAGCGCTCCCAAAATCGTCAAGTTGCCGTCCAAAGGCATGTTAATGGTAACGTCCTTGCACAACACCGTCGTCGAAGAAGGAATAACCCAGTTGCCGCTAGCCGGCGGGTTGCACGGCAGCGTGGAGGCTTGTGGCTCGCACCAGTAACCCAGGCAAATGTCGTAATTCGTTGATGCGCCAATGCCTGACAGCCCTGAATCCAGCGTCGAACTAAAAACGTAGTTCGCGCTCGAACCTTCAGCGCCCGTCGCAGCCTGTATAGCCGGCGACAAAACGTAGTTCGTGCTCGAACCGCTTAACGCGAGCGTGAAAGCGCCCGCTAAAACAAGGAAAAACACTACTACTGCAGACGAAACGAGGAACGCTTTTTTCTTGTTCAAGAAAACCCTGCCTCCAAACAACAAAAACCGTTTTTTTTGTTTCTTCCGTTCCCTGAAACTTTGAAACTAGTAAGAAAATTATTGTTCAAGGCTTTTTAATGGTTTGCAGTTTTCGGTTTTTAGGAAAAATAGGTCTAATACGTTTGAAGCTGCGGGAATCAAACTTTCTTCGCAGGCAAACGGTCGCTCGGCGGAGTTTTTACCGCGTTCAAAACCGGAACTGAAGAAACCGAAACCTTGACTGCGGGGTGCCTGCCCGTTGTTTTTGTTTGAATAGCCGCTTGCGTGCTGCCTTTTCGTCCGGAAAGCATATCATGAAACAACCAAACGAACACGTATTCGAAAGTCGGGCCTGGCACGATTCCGGTGTAGCTGGCTCCAAAATCGCCGCCGGAATAAGTGGTGACCGCGCGGGCGGCGCAATTATACGGGTTTTCATCGCAAGCGTAATTTCGAGTGTTCGAAACCAGTCGGTAATTGTACACTAAAAATCTCGGTGTCCACATTCCGTGGTTTCCGTTGAAAGTGTGTTCTTCACTGGCGACGAGGGTCGAGGTAAAGTAGCCCTGGTTTGGATATAGCCGACGAGTTGTCGAATACGGTTGAGTATAATCGGCATACTGGTAAGCGTCGTTTCTAGAGCCCTCATAGTTCGTGCAATCCGTAATGTCTTCCTCACAGTAAGTTACGTAAACAGGATTGGTTGACATGTTACCGTCGTGAATTATTCCGCCGACGCGCGTGCTGCGCAAGTTGGCTGCTTTTCCCAAGCCGTTGCCGTCGCCGATGCTGGTTTCGATGTCAGCGTTTACGTCCGTGTCGATTGCTACGAGTCCGTGCTTGTCGTTATTGCTAATCATTCCCGCTTGCTGCGAGTCGATGTCCAAGCCAAGCGTGTATTCGATTACTCCGTCACCGTAGTTGTCGGTAATCGTGTTGTCGCGCAAAACGTTTGGCACGGCCTTCCCAGAATGCATTGTTGGCCCGAGGCGCTCTGGTTCCGGCACAGGCATAATGCTTTTTATTCCCGCCACGCTGTTGCCGTGAATGTAGTTTCCTTGAATGCTAGCATTTTGAGCGTAATTCAAAAAAATTCCGATTTCTTGCTTTCCGGGCGCAGTCCCATAAAACTCGCTTTCGGAAACGCTGACGCCGCCGCCGTTAATATTTAAACCGTATTTGCCGTTGTCGTAAAACTTCGAGTGTTCTATAGTCGCGCCGCTTTGGACGGTCAAGCCGTTAAAGTTGTCGTGGTACTCCAAGTAACTGATTTCAGTCGGACCCTCTAAGTACACGTCTTGAGCGTCCATCATAGTCACCGGATTACCGCTGGTGCCCTGGATCTGTACTCCTGACTCTCCCTGAGTTCCAATCGTGTAACCGATTTCGCTCCGTTGACTTAAACTGACTTCAGTGTTCGAGCGAATCGTGAGTTTTCCGTTGCCGTAAACCTCCAGCCTATACGGCCCGTTGAATTTAAGCGTCGGTCCAATGACGGTTAGATGCCCGTTCGGACCGTAAATCCTCACGTCGCCGACGATTGTCACGTCTCCGCACGACAATTCTCCGCTGATGGGCCCCGCGAGTTGATTACAGTTAGGGGTAGACGGTTTTTGTTGGTTTCCTACTTGCACCTGATTCCGCGAAATAGGAATAACCTTCGTCGCGTCAACGCGTTTGGAAGCTGAAATTGTAGGCGCGGGAACCGCAATGACCTTGGAAGCCGAAATCGTATTCACTGACGGCGTAACCGCCGCTTGCGTAACTTTCACTGCCGCCACGCGAGTCCCACTCGCAGCGCCAACGCCCGGCGCCGCGACGGCAACGAGCAACGCAAACGCTAAAACCGCGATTAATGCCGCGGCGAAAGTCCTGCCGCC
>CAZOKY010000019.1:0-15918 GCA_964580705.1 Microcaldota archaeon
TATTTCGCTTACGGTTCCAACGTTTTCGCGGTGCAGTACGGAATCGGCCGCGCGATAGACGAGGCGGCGTACTCCGTGGGGAGCGCGAACGATTTGTTCTTCGCTTTGACGGCATTAATAATAACCGTGGTCGCGTTGAATATTTTCGTTTGGAAGCCGTTGTACGAGCTTGCGGCTCGCAAGTACGCGGTTGAAACTTGATTCGATTCTGTTGGTTTGATTGATTTGGTTCGGTTGATTTGATTCGATTGATTCGGTTTAAAGCCCGGGTTAAATTCAAAAGCGTGGTTTTTAATGGCTCTCGTGGAAATTCGCAACGTTTCAACATCGATTAGCGAAGAACACCGGCACTTCAAAGTCCTGGACGGGATATCGTTCGACGTGAAGGAAAACGAGTTCGTGTGCATAGTCGGCCCGAGCGGTTGCGGCAAGACGCTGTTGTTGAAACTTATTACGGGCATCACCCAACCGGATTCGGGGAGCGTGTTATTCGAACAACAACCGATTGCGGCGGAAAACCCGAAAGTCGCCAACGTTTTCCAGTCCTTCGCGCTCATGCCTTGGCTTACCGCGGCGCAGAACGTTGACCTCGCGCTGGAAGCGTTGAAACTGCCTCCGGCGAAGCGCAGGCAGCGGATTAAAAAGTATTTGTCGCGCGTCGGAATCGCGGGCAGCGCGAACGCTTACCCGCGCGAACTCAGCGCCGGAATGAAGCAGCGCGTCGGAATCGCGCGAGCGCTCGCGACGGAACCCGTTTTGTTGTGCATGGATGAACCGTTTTCTTCGCTCGACCAGTTGACTGCGGAAAACCTGCGGGAGGAAGTGCTTTTGTTGTGGCAGTCGAAGGAAGAGTATCCCGACGCAGTTCTCATGGTTACGAACAACACGGAGGAAGCAGTGTACATGGCGGACCGCATTATCGTGCTCAGCCACCGTCCGGCGTGCATTAAAGCGGTTTTGAATATAGATTTGCCGCGTCCCCGGAACCGGAAGTCGCCGGAATTCTATCGTTGGATAGACAAGATTTACGCGGTAATGACGTAGTGAATTGAAAACCGAAAATTGAAATTCGAAACTTGAAAACCGAAGAAAGAAAAAACTGGGGGGTTGCGCGCTTCAAGTTTAAGGTTTAAAAAGGTGTTTTAAGATAAGAAAGAGGGAAAACGGGGGTTATTGGGTTGGAATTAAAATGCGATAAACTGCCAGACGTAGGCATAAGCCGCATAACGGGTTTGCTTGAAGTCGTGCACGACAACAAGGACGCAATCGAAACGGCTCGAGTTGCCATGGACTTGGATTTGGAGTTCGACGAACTGCTTCCGGTCATTGAAGCCGCGGAACTGCTCGGCTTCGTTGAATTGAAGAGCGGCAGGATTTGCTTGACTAGGCAAGGCAAGGAACTCGTTGCCGGCGGCCTCGCCAAGAGGCGCGCTTTGTTCAAGAAACAATTGTTGTCCGTAAGTTTTTTCAAGAACGTGCGCGGGGTACTGGAAAAAAAGAAGCGCGTAAAGAAACGCGCGTTAATCAAATACTGCCGGCAACGCTTGACTAAAAAGGAAGCGGAGAAGACGATAGAACGCTTGATCGGCTGGGGAAGGCACGCGGAAGCGTTCGGTTACGACAGCGAAAAAGAAGAGTTGTACCTGCTTTAAGGAAAAAAGGTAAACTAAAGGTAAACTAACGAGAACAAATTTAAAGAGAACAAGTAAAACAAGTAACAGTGCGGTGTCATGGTGTTGGACGTTTTAACTCAAATCGCGCAGTTCGCGCAGCAAAACTGGCTGCTCTTAGCGTTAATGGCGATGTTTTTCGCGAGCCTCGCGAACGTTTCCTTGAAAATCCTCGTGAAAAACCAAAACGTCTTGAAAATGGATTGGAGCGCTCTCGCGCCCGTAATCGTCCTAGTTGCGCTCGCTCTCGTCGCCGGCTGGTTTTTCTTCGTTCAAGGTTCCGGCGCGTTTGAAGTGACTCCCGCGCAATTCTTTTGGATGGCGGCTTTCGCCGTCTTGTCTTTCGGCACGTTCGCTTGCATGATGTTCGCGCTGCAAAGCGGTAAAGTCGCGTTAGTCACCGCGGTTTTAAGCATGAGCACTGTTCTGGTGGCGTTGATTAGCGTCGTGTTTCTCGGTGAAAAGTTCGAGCCGAAGCAAATCGTCGCAATCGCCTTTGCAGTGATAAGCGTTCTCCTGCTCGTTCTTTGACGACGGTTAAAACGGCGGCGCGCTTTGAATAAAAGTCAGGCGTCGAAAAGCTAAGCGTTGAGTTTCCTGGCGAGCGCCAAGCATTCTTCCATCACGGCGCGCACGCGTTGCGGGTCGCCTTTCGCTCCCCCGACTTTGTCGTGCCCGCCGCCGCTCCCGCTCGAACCGAACGAGCGCCCTGCCGCCTCCATGATTTTGCCGATGCTTCCGCGCGCTTCATCGTTTTTCGCGGCGCTTATGCGTCCTTCGCGTTCGTTCGCGACGAAAGCGTAGTCGCACCCTAAATCGACGAGCGCGCTCGCGCACGAGAGTTCGTGAGAATGCGCTTTGCTTAAAGCCGCTAACACCTCGCCTTTCACGCCCGTCTTTTCAATGTTCGCACTTGCAACGCACTTGATGATTGCGAGCGCTTCAGCCGCGTCGCGCTTGCTGCGCACGAGCGAAGCGCATTCTTCGTAGTCGGCGCCCGCTTCGATTAACGCGTTCGCCGCGGCGAACGTGGCGTTAGTCGCGCTCTTGAAGAACGCGGTGTCTGAGAGAAGCGCGCAAAGCAAAAGCGAAGCGGTTTTCTTGCTTGGGTTGACGCCGAGCGAGCGCGCGATTTCAAGCACGATTTCAGCGGTGCTGGTTGCTGCGGGTTCGATTAACGCGAATCCTTTCGCTACGGGAATGTGTTTCGAGTGGTAGTGGTGGTCGATAACGAAGAGAGGACCGCCGTCGAACCCAGCCAAAGCCGGGCCCCATTCGCCGAGCAAGTCCGCGTTGCTCACGTCCATGAGTATTACCGCGCGGGCGTCGATGCCTACGAGCGGTTGCGGAACCGGAACGCCGTGGAACGAAAGAATGCGGCGCGCTTGGCTGTTGACGCTGTCCACGCAACGCACGTGCGCGTCGATGCCAACCGCCTTCAAAATCGTTTGCAGTGCTGCGGCGCTTGCTGCTGCGTCGGCGTCGCCCAGCGAGTGAAACGTTATTAGCGTGCGCCCGTTGCCTTTTAGGCAGGCGAGGTTTTTCGCGAACCGCGCTGCAGCGGTGAAAGCGGTTCTATTTCGTTGTTTCACGAGTTGTTTTTGAACGCGGCCGTATAAATGACTTGCTGTCGAAAAAAGGAAAACAAAAGGAAAAAAGAAAAACAAAAGGAAAAAGAAGAGAAAAAAAGGGAAAAGGAGGACGGAGGAACGGGTTTTCGGCGGAAACAAGCGTTTTGGAGCGTTTTCGCGGCGTTTCGCCCCGCTGAAATTATTTATACCGCGTTAAACACCTACTGCTAGGCTATTCGCAAGCTGGCTTCTTGCATGGCCGGAGGAAAAACTTAACGAACGATTCGACGGACGCGTTTCGCGTTTCCCGTTTCCGAAAGCATTAAAAAGGAGAAAGAGAGGAAATTACTACTGTTTAATGGTTACAAATAGCTGGGTGGTGTTGTCTTTGAATTCGAACGTTAAGAACACGAATTACGTTGTCTTGTCTTTGCTAGTCGTATCGCTGCTTTTGACGCCTTTGATTGTTGCGGTGACGCTCGAATCGTCCACGAACTCTATTTTAGCGTTCAATACGTTATCGTCCAGCACGACGTCCAACACGAATAGCGTTTCAGCGCCTGTTTCGGCGCCGGTTTCAGTGCTTTCAAACTCTGTTTGCGTTCCGAACTCGGTTTCGGTTTCTAACTCGGATTTCGCTTCTTCCGATAATTCAGCGCCTTCTCTCGAGATAGCCAACGGAGTAATCAGCGTTGGACACAGCGGCGCGCCTTTTAGTTCGGCCAAGCAATCTTGCGTTTCGAGCCTCGCGAGCGACTCGGCGGTTTGCGTCACGCCTACGCCTAACACGGTGCGCGTTCCGCTTTACAACTCCAACGAGGAGCAACCGCACGGCACGCCGTTTTTTTGCTCGATTTCGCCGGTTTACAAGAAGCTCGCGGTAACCGAACAAACTTTTTTCCAGCTTCAATGCTTCAGCATGTTGGGCACCGCGGACCCGATTCCTTGCCCTAGTGGAATACAATTGTATTCAAACGCGGGAACTCCGACTCTCGCAGACTTTCAGTCGGTTTACACGCGCGTAATCAACTTCGTCGCGGGAAGCAAGACGCTTAACGGAGGCGTTCTGCGCGCGACGATGATTTACCCCGATACCGCCGACACGGCGTATCCGAACCAATCTTTCTCGTGCCAAGCGAACGTCGACGTTTACACTAAAGCCGAGTCTTGCGTCCTGCAGCCACAAACCGCTACGCTCGCAGTCGGCGAACAAAAACAATTCAGCGTAACGTGCTACGGCGCGAACATCTTGATACCCGTTTACGGCATCGCCGACGGATACTCGGCAGGCAACGGAGGCGCGGCCCCGCAAGTGCCTTGCCCTGAATTCGTTTGGACTAGCGATGCGGGCACGTTGAGTGGAGGCTCCAGCGCGGGAACAACGCTCACCGCGGTAAATGAAGGCGCAGGTAAATACGTCGAAGCGCGTTACATAGAGCTTTCTTCGATTCCTGAAGTAGGATTCTTTTGCCGCGCTGCGGTTAACGTGACTCCAGCGGTTTCGACGCCTACGCCGAGTCCGACGCCGTCGTCCACGCCGATTCCGACGCTTAGTCAAGGCGGTGGCGGCGGAGGAACGAATATTTTGCTTCCGTACACGGGTTACAATTACGTGGACAACCGCGCGAGTCCGACTCCGACTCAAGCGCCTGCGGCGCCTTCGCCTTCTCCGTCGCCGAGGCCGACGATGGGCAAGCTCGTTCTTTACCCGGTTACGTCGACTCCTACGCCGACTGTAATCGCGGCGGCTGGCGCAAGCGGGTTAACGGGTTTGTTTACTGCGCAGTTCGCTCCGCTGGCGTTAGGGCTCCTCCTAGGATTAATCGCGGTTGTGCTGTTGTGGTATTGGCTTTCCGGCGAAAAAGCGGGTAAAACTGGTAAAGCGTCGAAGGAAACGAAAAGCGAATCGAAGGGCAAAGTGAAGAAAGAGAAGAAGTAAAGCCCGGCAAAACTCGCAAAGCCCTCCTCCCTTATTTTTTAATTTTTTTTAAATTCTTTTAAATTCTTTTTTTAATTTCTTTTTAGCGCGGTCAGCTGAATATCGCGCCGTCTCCTGCGCCAGCTTTCTTTGCTTTAGGCTTCGCGCCGGTTCCGGAAGATTTTTCACTGCCGCTTCCTCCGCTTTGCGGGCCGCCGAGCTTCGCCTGCAATTTCTTTTGGAGTTCGTCGAAGCGTTTGCGCAGGCGTTCCTCCTGTTTTTGGAAGACGTCGCGCCTGCTCTCGAGCCCGACTTTCTCGTCCTTTAAATCGTTGAGGAGTTCGTCCTTCTTTTTCGGTACGATGACGTTGCCGATGAAGCGGTAAAGCGTTGCGCCCGCGCCGTTTCCCGCGCTTTTCTCGACTTCTTCCTTCGCTTTGTCGAGTTCCGCGATTGCGGCGAGCGTTTGCTGGCGTTGCATCATCATCACTTGAATCTGCTGCTGCAAATTCTGGTATTCCACGATTTCTCGTTTCGTTTCTTCATCTATTTCGGGTTGTTGTTCCATTAGTCTTTCACCTTTTTTGTGCGAACACGAACCGCCGCAGGAATCATCGCACAATCCGCCGCATTCTTCGTCGCCGCACTCGCATTGTTTTGAAGTCATTATTTTTCTCCTTCCTTGGTTTTAAAACCAGCGATTGAACGCAAAAAAGCTATTCGGTGCGCTTCGCCAAACGCGCGATTTTGATTACTGGCCCGACGCGTTCGCCGTCGGGCGTCTCGAAAAAGATTTCGCGGCTGCTCGCAATCAAAATCAATTCCTCTTCTTCGCCTGGCAGCGTTTCCAATCCGAACAATCCCGCGATTTTCTCGCCTGCAGAGTCCAACGGCTTGGCTTTGACTTCCTTCGGTAGCCTGCGGCGTTTTCCGCGTTCCGGAATCGACGCGCCGCTCAATTGAATCGACGGCTCGAGCCAACCCTCGTTTTCGTCGCGGAAAACGAGTTCGCTCGGGTTTCCGTGCGACTCGTGAATGAACAACACGCGCGAAAAACCTGCGGTCGCCGCGCGCCGCATAACTTCTTCAACGCTTCGCTTGCCCCGATTCTCGCATTCGGCGTGCAGCAGCGTCTCGAGCCACCGCGCGAGCTTCCGCGTTTGCTGGCTTGGTTTGCGGGCGGTCGTAATAAACAAATTCATTTTTTCAATCCTTGCTTCAATCCGTTTTTCAATCCTTTTTTCGATTCCTTGCTTTTAAGTCTCTTTTGAACTGCTTTGCTTTCGAGTTCGCGCAACGCGTCCGCGGCAATCCAACGCGCCGCCTTGAAATCAATCTTACTAATGTCGCGCGCGGTTTTAATTGCTGCGGCGTTGAGCGCCGAGTTGCGCTTGCCGATTTGCCGTAAAGCCCAATTCACGGCTTTTCGAACAAAGTTGCGTTCGTCCCGCGCTTCGCGCTTGATTATTGGAAGAAAAGAAAGGAAATCTTTGTCTTGCGCGCGCTTGTCGTGCACTGCGAGGCAAGCCATTAAAACGAATCCCGCGCGCTTCACGAATTCTTCCTTTCTTCGAGTCCACTGACGGACTTTCTTCCACGCGAACGGCGTCGCGTCGAAAACGTTCGAGCAAACCTGGTCGCACACGTCCCAAGAATCGAAATCCCGAGCCCACGACTCCGCTTGTTTTTCCGTTACGCAAGCCGGGTCTTCAATAAAGCCCGCTAAAAGCCTTGCTTCATGAATTTTCGTTCTCCATAATTTCAAAGCCAGCTCGTGGTTCTTGCGGTGGCGTTTCGCGATGCCGCGAATGACGGGAATGGATACGCCGAGCGTTCCTTCCGGGTTTATTCCGAATCTCGCCATGCCAGCGCGGTTGCGCGCGTTAGCGCGCTTGCGGAGTTCGCGAATCAACCCGCTCGCTGTTTCGCTTGTTGTTTCAAACGCCAATTATCTTCACCAACTCGCTTACTTCGCCGATAATAAAATCCGGTTTTTCTTTCTCCAGCCACTCGCGGGGGTGGTAGCCGTAAGCGCAAGCGCAAACGCGCACGCCCGCCGCCTTGCCGGAACGGACATCCAAAATAACGTCTCCGACGAAAAGCGTTTCCTTCTT
This sequence comes from Microcaldota archaeon, assembly GCA_964580705.1. Classification (GTDB taxonomy): domain Archaea; phylum Micrarchaeota; class Micrarchaeia; order Norongarragalinales; family Norongarragalinaceae; genus CAITNU01. The sequence goes on from CAZOKY010000019.1 coordinate 7,274, forward strand.
TTCCAAAGCGTTTTCGCTGACGATGCGCTTCAGCGTTTCCGCCTTGTTCCAAACGCTTCCAACAAAACCGTTTTCCTCGAAAAAACTGCGGAACCCGTACTCCCGCGCCTCGTCTTCGAGAACGCGCGCGGGGTGCGCGCTCAACACGAAGAGACGGAGTCCCGCCCGCTTCAGCGCTGCAAGCGTTTTCGCCGAATTCGGGTACGGAGAAACGCGCAAGCGCGATTCGCGCAACGCTTGCTCGTACTCTTCCTGCAAAGCTTCTTGCGACGCGAAGCGTATCCCGAACTCGCGCTCGTAAAAACCGACGAGGTCCGGCGTCGTGTAGTAACGGATGAACTCGCGCATCGTTATCGGCGGCTTGCCGTGTTTCGCGAGCAAGCGGTTGTCGGCGTCGAGGCACAACGCGGCGTCGTCGCTGAGCGTGCCGCTCCAGTCGAAAACAACTGATTTGAATAAAGTTTTCGTTTGCACGGCGTTTTAATCGCGGAGCCCGAATAAAAAACTTTTCCGAACCCGTGAAAGCAACGGTTGGACGGGTTTGGGTGGAATTGGACGAATGGTTTTAAAAGCGGGTTGCAACCATAATTTGCGTTAATTGCCGCTTAAGCAATTGAATTGAATGGGTGGGGGTAGGTTGTTTTTGGTTAAGCACGAAGCGAAGCGCGAAGCAAAGCATGACGCTGAAGCGAAAAGCAAAGCGAAAAGCGCTTCCAAGCGTTCTCAAGGAGGGAGCGGCAGGCGAAGCAACTGGATTCCCGTCGTCGCGTTGCTTTTACTCGCGGTTGCTGCGGTCTTAGTTTACTCGGGTTTGACGACGCCGTTGACTACCGCGTTGCAGTCTACCGAGCGTGAAACGCTTTCGGGAGTGCAAACGGTTTTTTCCCGTCCTACCGCTCCGCCGCAAAACAACGAGTTGAAAGCCCAATTCGAAGTCGGCGGAACGCCTACGCCGTTGCCGTCGGGCGCGGGCGACTGCAAGTTGTTCAAGAACAAGTATACGAGCGAGTTCAAGTGCATTTCATGCGTCGTCGGCGTGAACAACCCGAACGCCGTATGCGTTTACGCTTCGCGCGACTGGGTTGAAGTCGCAAGCGGAACGAGTGGTTACTCGTGCGAGTACGAAGCGATTCTCGAGCTCGGATGCAAGACGATTAAGGCTTGAAGTTGAGTTTAGGGCATCTGGCGCAAGCGTTCAATCAGTTTTAGGCGGAAATCCGGCGGCAAGCCGGTTACCACGACTCGTGATTTGCTTTCGCAAGCCTTAACGCCGTTTATGCGTAAAGTCACAAAGAAAGTGTCGACATCTCTTGCCGCTATCTTCGGAGTTACGAATGGCTTTAAGTCTGGGCTGATGTCTGACCTGAGTCTAAAAAAAAGGTTGCCGCGCGGGTTTGGTCTTTCGAGCAGCGTTTGGTCTAACACTAAGCAGCTTGAAAGCAGCGTTTTCGCCAAACCGGGCAAGTGTTCCTCGCGCATATTAAAAGGTTTTCTGCTTGGTCTAGTCATTGTTAAGTCACCGATAATATGGTGTTTCGAGTTGCTTAAAAAAACGCGGTTTTCGATTTTTTTGAAAGGACGCCAGGGGTGAGATTTGAACTCACACTCCTCGTAAGAGGAACTCGCTCTCAAGGCGAGCGCGTTAACCGGATTCCGCCACCCTGGCTTGAACTAGGATTATTGCTTTACGGCGTTAAAAATCAGTCGGCTTGGAGTTTCGTTCAGTGCCCGGCTGAAATGCCGTGCGCTTCCTCTTCGTGCGATTCCGGGTGCTCGCTCAAACCCTCGATTTCATCGTGCCCGCTATGTGAATCATGCGAATCGGAATCATTCCCGTTTCCATCGTCTCCTCCGTGCACGGTGCCCATCAACGCGATAACGAGGACTGCGGCCGCCGCGAGAAAAACGAGCACGGAATTGTCCATCATGTTTTGAGTCCAAACGACGAACGCTATCACTAGTACGGCGAACGCGAGCAAAACGCGTTTATCTTCCAAACCAGCTAACACCACTATGCTACGCTTCCCCTTCAAAATTCAATTGAAATTCAATTAATCGAAAACGCAAAAATTCAGTGTCCCGCGCCGCTTCCGCCGTGCGCGTCTTCCTCATGCATTTCCGGTTCCTCCATTACTTGTTCGTCGCTCGCAAGCGAGTGGTCGCCCATTCCGGGTTGCGCTTCATGCGATTCGTGCCCGTCGTGCGAGTCGTGCGCGTCGCCCGCGTCTTCAGTCAAACCCGCTCCCCACAAGAAACCGTGTTTCTTGACTTTCTTGCCATTGTTTTTGTCGCTCGCCTTCGCTTTCTTCGCTTGCGCCGCCTCCTCCGCCGCTTCTGCTTCCGCTTTTTCTTTCGCGCGTTTTTCCGCTTGCAAACGCCGGATTTGCCACGGAGGCCCGTGCTCGGGGTGCGGGTAATTCACGAGGTTCTTGCGGCCGAAGTAAGTGTAGTAAGCGATGTAGTCGAGCAGCCAGTGAGACGAGTAGCCGATGAGCGCGGCGAGCGCGATTACTGGCGAAAGCGTGACGGCGAAGACGATTAAGACGTAAAGCGCGAGGAACCATCCTTCGGCTCCCGAGAACTGGAGTTTTCTGTCGTGCAAACTCATTACGTCCGCGGTAAAAGGGTGCGCGGCGTAAACCGCGAAAGAAATGATTGCGGCGGCTGCGAGCGCGATTGCTCCCGCCGTTAATTCGTCGCCTTGAAAGCTCGCGAGAAGCGAGTTTCCGAAGAATAGAAAGAATCCGGCGAACAAAGCGACGGCGATGAGCTTCCAAATCCATTCCCTGTGATCAAAATCAGGGAGGAAACCGCTGACTACCGCGAGGAAAACGATTGGCCACGTTATTTGGTCGGGTAAAAACAACAGGAAGAAGCCCATTACTAGAATGAATCCGAACAACAAGTGGTGAACCGGCTTCATTGCAACAAATCGCCTCGAACGCTAAAACCATGCGCGGCAGACTTTTAAAAACATGTGATTTTAAAACAATTGCAAGGCGAAGCGATTCAGTGAAAAAGATTTTAAGCGGGCTCGCGGCGAGCCCTGGAACCGTGCGGGGGCGCGTGCGGCTAGTGAAAACGTTGGAAGAACGCGTGTCGTTCAAGGAAGGCGACGTGCTCGTAACGCGAATCACGGACCCAACGATGACGTCCATGATGAACCGAGCGAGCGCGATAATCTGCGATATCGGCGGAATGACGAGCCACCCGTCGATTGTAAGCAGGGAAATGGGGATTCCTTGCGTCGTCGCCACGAAGAACGCCACGAACGTTCTCCGCGACGGAATGCGCGTCTTCGTAGACGGAGACAAAGGAGTTGTTTACGACGATTCAACCGACTGAAACCAAGCTTAAAAACCGCTTGCCTTGGCTCGACGACTTCCTCACGTCTTACGCCGCAGCAATCGGCGCGAGCGACGCCGCCGCATGGATGCCTTTCGACTGGTCTTTGCTGCGGTCCTACTACTCCGACTTGTTCCTGGAAAAGCTCACGGAAGCGCGCAAGCGCGCGCAAGCTTCGCCTGACGCGCAACGGCGCGCGCAGGAATCGTTTTACGGCCCGTTAATGCTTCAATTGTTGATGCAGTCCACGTTGTTCGATTTGAAAGCGACGCGTCGGACGGGCGACGAGGAAGCGCTTGCAACGCTCGATTGGGTGCACGAATTGTTTTACAACGCCACGCTTGACGATCACTACAATTCTTACAGCGTCGCAAGGCACTCGCCGAAGCAAGTCGTTAAAATCATGACGTCGACTGAATGGAGTAAAGGCAATGAAGAAAACGCGCGAAACGTGGGACGCCTCGTCAACAGTTGCGCGGAACTAGGTTGGGCGCTTTACTCGGACTACTATTATTCAGCGTGGTGTCACGTTTACGGTCCGTACGCTTTGCCGAACAATCGGCGTCTGTTGATTCGTTTTTTCCCTAATTTCGACGCCGGCGACGTTTGGCCGAGCCTGGCGGGGTTCAAACCGCGTTCGGTGGAAATCCGCACGGTTTACGAGAACGCCGGCATAGAACTCGACTTGTGGAGTCACTTGAAGCTCAAGACGAAGACGCCGCTCGTCAAAGCTATGCGCGAATACGCCGTTCGTGCGGACGGCGCGTGGCTTAACGATGAAGAAATCAAGGCATTGCACGAGAAACTCGGCGAAGCCGCGGCGCGACACTACGTTTTCTTCAAAAAACTTGATTTCGAGGAGCAAAAGCGGAAGCTCGTTTGGCTGGAAGCGTTCGCGTTGTCGCGTTTGTTTGAAGCCGTCAGCATGGAGTGGCGTCCAGACAACAGGATAATCCAGCGAATCGCGGGCAAACCGTTGCTTGATGAAAAAGCGTTTTACGCGGATTTCGATTTGACTAACCGTTCGGCAGCTTGGAAGCGTTTTCTTGACGTGCGAAACGACTTTTTTCCGAAAGGATTTCACACGAAAGAAGTAGTTTAGCCGCTCTAGTCAAGCGAGTAAAGCAGTTCGCCGACTCGCTTTACGACGTTTTCTCGTTGCGTCACCACGAACCACTTGCGCGAGTGCGCCTTTGATTTAAAGTAGTGCACGGCGTTTAGCGCAATCGCGTGTCCGACGATTGCCATCATTCCTTCGTCCAAGTACATGTCTCCGAAAGCCAGCGAGCGACGCAAGTCGATTCCTTCCTTGCGAGCGTAAGCTCGCGCGATTCGCGTTTTAGCTTGCGGCGTGGAAGCGACGAGCGAGTAACCGCCGTCGTAACGCCCTCGCGCGTCAACCGTCATGGTTTGCGCGAAAACCGCGTCGGCGTTAACGTCCAGCCACGCTCCTATCGGCGCGATTTCTTCAATCAAACTCCCGGAAACGAGTACGACGGCGTAACCGCGTTTTTTCAGTAAATTGACGAGCGGTTTGACGAAAGGACGCAAGCGGAACCGCCCCGCCTTGAAGTATGCAACCGCAGCTTTTTCCACGTCGGCGCGGCGCTTGCCTTTGAAGCCTCGCGCTTGAATGCGTTTGAACAACGGCACATACTCGCGTTCGCTGATGCGTCCGGCAACGTAATCCGCGTAAGCTTTCTCGATGAGTTTTTGCTCGTTGGCGTCAAACAAGCCTTTGCGTTCGAGTATTCGACTGAACGGCGCGAACATGGGGAGAAGCGTGAGCGTCCCCGCCACGTCGAAAAACGCGGCTTTCTTTGATTTATTTTTAATAATATTTTTTTTAGGCATTACTGCGTTTTACTCACGGCCGCTTAATTAGTTTGACGATTCCGCGCGACGCGTCGACTTCCACTTCGTCTCCGTCACGCAAGACGCGCGTCGCGATGCGCGTTCCGATCACGCAAGGCACGCCGAGTTCCCTGCTGACAATCGCCGCGTGACAAGTGACTCCGCCTTCGTTCGTTACGATTGCGCTGGCTTTCTTCATCGCGGGAACAAGGTTCGGGTTCGTTGCGGGCGAAACGAGGACGTCTCCTTGCCTCATTTTCTTCATGTCTGCAGCGGTCACGATGATTTTTACGGTTCCGCGCGCCGAGCCGGGGCTCGCGGGCATGCCGCGCAACTCGCGCACGCTTGCCGCGTTCGCAGGCATTTTTTCTTCGGTTACTCGTTTGGAAAACTCTTCGGCTTCCGCGCCAGTAATAAACCTGGTTTCGGCGCGCGTAAACAAACCAAAGCAGTGGCGAACGCGTTCGTCTAGAAGCGCTTTCGCGGCGCCGCTCGCCGCCAGCGAGCCGCCGCGCAACCCGCGAGTGATTTCGTTCGGCATCAAGTACAACGCTTGCTTGAACGAAACGCCGAATCGGCGCGCGATTTCCGTGAGCAGAGGCTGCGTGTTGCGGCTGGCTTGAAACGCGGCGTCTTTCCGCCACGCTTTAAGCAACATGAACGAGCGCGCGATTTGAATCCAACGCTTTTCTTCAGCGTTCAAGCCCAGCGCTTTCTCCAGCGCGCCTTGTTTTTCGCGCAACGCCTTCGTTTTCTCGGCGAATTCACGGAGCCTTTCTTTTCCGTTCACGCGTTGCCGCGTTTCGCTCGCCAACGCTTCAATAAAGAACGCTTCGTCGAGAACAATCGGTCCAGAGTAGTGGTACTGCATCCAGTCGTACTCGCGCGCGTGCGCGTGCAGCGCTCGGTCGATTTCCGGGAATTCCTCGATGCGCTTCGCTATAACGCCCGCCGGATTTTTTTGAAACAAATCGTTTGCTTGGGCGTCGCCTTGGATTTTCGCGAGGACTTCGAAGAAAGCTTCGTCCTGCAAAGCGAACGGGCTCTTCTCGGCGGGTGCAAGCAAAACCGACACCGCTTCAGCGATGCCGGCAGCGCTTCCGGATTGCTTGACTCGCGTTTCAAGGAACGCGTTGATTTTGTTTGAAAGCATGAAGTGTTCGAAGTCGGAGAGGTTGACGATTTGCCCCCACTTGTTCATTTGCCTCCACGTTTCGTAAACTTCTTCGAACAACGCGGCGAGTTCCTCGTTTGAAAAGCGTTCGAGAGGCGCGTCGCGCGCCTTGAAAGCGGCTTCGCGCAAAACGTTGATGGAGTGCCTGCTTTCCTTGTCGACGATTTCGAAGAAGCCGCTGCGTTCGTCGCCGAGTTTTTGCAAGACTTCTTTGCCTAACTCGTTGTAGTCCCGTTCGTTGCCGCACCATAACCACTCGCGGTTGCGCAACTCGAAAACCCATGACTCGTGATTCCGGCTCAACGGAGGCGCGAGGAGGTCGGCGCTCGCGCTGCAGAAAGCTGCGCCGTGAATCATTGGGTCGCCGTGGTCGCGAGCCATAACCTTCCAAGACATGAGTAGAATTAGTCGCTGGCGCGATTTAACAGCTTTACCATTCCGTGGTTAGCGTCAACTTCAACGGTGTCGCCGTCGTGAAACGTGCGCGTGGCAACGCGCGTTCCAACCACGCAAGGAATGCCAAGTTCGCGGCTTATAATCGCGGCGTGGCACGTGACGCCGCCTTCGTCAGTAACGATCGCGCCAGCGCGCTTCATAATCGGCACGAACTCGGGCCGCGTCATGCTCGTCACGAGAATCTCGCCTTGCGCGAGGTTATTGAATTCCGCGGGCGTCATTATGATGCGAGCCGTGCCAACGATTTTGCCGAGTGAAGCGCACGTGCCGAGCACGTCGGCGCGCTTCGCCGCGTCGTCCTTCCTGCCTTCGTTCAATCCCAGCAACTCGTTTCGCTTGCGCTTCGCTTCCTCGCCGGCGTAAACCTTGAATTCGCCTTTCGAGAAAACGGTTAAGCATGCCTTCAAACGCTCTTCAAGCCCGGTTTTCGAAGGAAAGCCGTCAAGCAAAAAGCCGCGCACTTCCTGCGGAACAAGCATTTTGATTTCCTTTTCGCCGACGCCGCGGCGGCGCGCGACTTCCCTCGCCAAAACCATTTCGTAGTGCACGCCGCGCATCATCAGCGTTTTGCGGCGGTCTTGCAAAAATCCGACGTCATCGGCGAGGGCGACGAGTTCCCGCAAGCGCCCGCCTGCCTTGACTTCTTTCAACAACCGCTCGCGAGCAGGCTTGGCTGCCGCGATTTTTTCCTCTAATTCAGCGATTTTTTGTTTGGGTTTCATGCCTTCCTTCTTTTTTTCCTTCAACAACTCCGCAAAATAATCAGCGTCCCTCACGGGAGTGTCGTAATAGTTATTCGAAACCCAGAAAAACTCGTCCGCGTGCGCCTCGAGCGCCGCGCGCACGCGCTCGCCGCCCGCTCCGCTTTCTTCTAGCGCGAGGACGCGCAGCAGGCTTTCTTCGGCTTCGGCTTGAAACGTCTTGCGCGTTGGCTGGAACAACGTCGTCAAGCACTCGCTGAATTTTTTGTCGGAACCCTCTGCGGAGGCGGCGAGGGTTTTCTTTAATTCATTCGTTATCAAGTCATCGATGCTGACCATAAACGGTTCGATGAGCATTCCAACTGCGTAAACACCTTCGTACGCTTTGAACAATTCGTCGAACAACGCGGCGAGTTCAACATCCGGCAGTTTTTTGAGTTCGGATTCGGCGGCTTCAACGCGCTTGAAAACTGCGTCGAAACGCTTTTCCGCCGCGTAAAAATCGTTGAAAACTTTTTCCTCGTTCGCAAGCAGCTTCGCGATTACGAAGTCGCCCAAGCTCTTCATTTGCTTCAAGTCGTTGTACCAAAAAGTTAAGTTGTTTTCGTGAAACAAAATGGATTCGTGGTGCCCCCTGCCAAAATACGCTTGCATGGGCGCGTCCGCTCCCGATGCCGTAGGTGAAATCAACAACGGGCTGCCGGGTCCCTTGTATTCGACGAAGTCGCTTAAAGCCATGAAAATCACTTGCCTGCGCTTGCCGGCTCGCTCACCAGGTTTTTAGTAACCTTGAAAACACTATCAAAGCCTTGCTTGAAGCCTTTGGAATCGTACTCGGCGCGCAACGTCTGGAGTTCTTTTTTCTTCGCCGCTAGTTCGCCGTTGCGGTCAACCCAAATGATTTCGAACGGGTAACCGTGTTCGTCGGACAACTCTAAGCCCGCGGCGAACATTTGCTTGACGTTGTCGAACTCGTCCTCGTAAAAACGCTTCGCGTCAAAACCGTCGGCCGCCAAACGCTCGATGCAACCAATATACGCTTTCTTCGTTTTCTCGCCGCCGAACTCGATAGTCGAGTAAATGCGTTCCACGGCGGCGTCAAGCCCGCTTGCCGC
>CAZOKY010000019.1:16018-17510 GCA_964580705.1 Microcaldota archaeon
ATGAATCCCGCGTTTTGCAAGTCGTTTTCCAGCTCCAAGTCACGCGCTTGCGTTAAAGGCTCTAAAACGTCTTCCAAACGAGTTCGATAATATTGCATGGCTTGCTCTTTGAAGTCGGGCGCGAGCGTGCCGTTAAAATCGTAAACGACGCACTTAGCCAAATCTTTCGAATTCTTCATAAAAAACCCCTTTTGCTTTCGTCACTTGATTTTCTTCGCAATGCCGTGCTGCGCGCGAACTTCCACGACGTCCCCGTCCTTGAAAACGTGCGTCGCGTTACCCGTTCCCACGACGCAAGGAATACCCATTTCCCGGCTCACAATCGCCGCGTGACACGTCACGCCGCCCTCGTCCGTCACTATGGCGGCCGCCCGCTTCATGCCTAAAACGAAATCAGGCGTAGTCATTATCGTAACCAGAACGTCGCCTTTCTTGAGTTTGCCGAGCTCGCTCGCTTTACGCACGACGCGCGCTTCCCCGATGGCGTTCCCTGCGGCTGCGCACACGCCTTTGACTTCCAGCGTTTCGCCCGCGTTTGAAGCGAGGAGTCCTTCTTTCTTGAGGAATTCGTTGGCTTGCGCGCCCGTTAAAATCTTCCAACCGCCTTTTCCGCGGCAAGTGAAGACGCAGAACTCGCTTCTTTCCGCGAGGGTTGAAGCGTTTGGAGCGGAGTCGCCGCGCAGCCGCGCCACGATTTCGGGAGGCGTAGCCCAATAAACTTGTTCTTGCGATAGTTTCAAGCGTTTCGCGGCTTCGCAGAGCAGCGAACGGCAGCAGTAATGCGTTTTCGTGAAGCACTCTTTCTTCCAATCCATTATCCACGTTAATGCGCGTGACGCGGCGAACAATTGGCGTTCGTGTTCGCTGAAGCCCAGGCGCGTTTCGAGGCCGGCTTGTTTTTCGGAGAGCGTTTCGTAGTAATCCTTTATTTCCGCGAGGCGGCGGCTAACGTCGAGGCGTGAAGCGAAAAATTCTTTCAGCGTCGAAACGAAGTGCGCGGAATCCCACGTTTCGCCGTCGTAATCGAACGGAACCCAGTAAAACTCGTTTTCGTGCGCTTGAACCGCCCGCCAAACTGGTTCGCCGCGCAGTTTATCGATAAGCGCCGCGGTTTCAAGCGAGCGGAAGTCTTGCAAGAACCCGTTTTCGCCGTCTTCCTGAATTTTCGCCGCGATGCGCAGCAAGCTCTCCTCTTCGCGGGAAGCGAACGCTTTTTCGCGCATGGCGGTGAGGAGCGTGAAGTGTTCCCCGAATTTGTCTTCAACGCCTTCCCGCCGCAAGCGCACGCGGAGAACCGCTTCCAAACGCTCCGACAAAATGTCTTGCACTGCGAAAGCGAAGGGCTCGCTGTAAACGTAAGCGTCCCAATACTTTTCGTTGAACGCCGCGTACCAGCCAGCGATTTCACCGTCAGTTTTCTCGGTGAAGCCCGGCTCTCGGGCTTGCTTCGCGTACTCGAGAAACTTCGGGATTCTAGCGTTGAATTTCGAAA
>CAZOKY010000020.1:0-17369 GCA_964580705.1 Microcaldota archaeon
TCCCGGAAACTACGCGGCGGTTACTGCAGTTCGGCGCATTACCGAAGAGGACATTCGCAGCGCGGTGGAATTAAGCGCGGAAGAAAAATCGATTACCGAACTCGACAGGAAATTCGTCGGGGAAGCGCTTGACTTCAGCGACTTGAAGGCGCGCGACGTGTTGACGCCCGCTTCGCACGCGGTCGTGATTCCCGGCGAGTTCGGAGCGGCGCAAGCCATCAAGCTCGCTTTGCGTTCAAGGCACTGGCGTTACCCCGTGTCGGAAAACGGCGCCGTAGTCAAATACACGGATTTACGCAAGTTGTTGCTTGCGGCGGAGCGGACGCCTGAAGCGCGGGTCGCGTCTTTCGCGCGCAAGGCGTTCGTCGTTGGCCTCGAAAAAAACGCGGTTGACTTGCTTCGTGAAATGCGCGCCCCCGAGAAACGCTTCGTTTTAGTCGTGAATGAGAAGCGCGAGTTCGCAGGCATAATCACGATTACCGACTTGCTTGAAGAATTCGCGGGCGAATCGTTTCACGAAGACCTGTCTTGAAGAGTTCGTTTCCGCCGAACGCTTTAAATACCCGCAATAGTATAATTACCGACATGTCTGTCGACTTAGGCGTCCTGCAAATGCAGGTTCTTTGGCTTCTCTCGAAGGAGCCGCAGCACGGTTACGCACTGCTCAAGCGCCTTCGCGCTATCAAGCGCGCGCCGTTGACGCAAGGCGCGTTGTATCCCGCGCTCGCCGCGTTGGAGCGGGCGAAGTTCGTGAAGGCGCGGAAGGCGGGTGTTCGGGGCAAGAAGGTTTATGCCGTGACGGCGAAGGGTCGGAAGGCGTTGAACGAGGCGTGTGCGGAGTTCGTCGCGATTTTTCAAGGCATTTTCGGGGATTTTTACTGCACGAAGTGCGCTAAACACTAAATGCTAAACGCTAAAAGTGGGTTTGAATGGAAAAAACGGTTTACTTGGATAACGCGGCGACGACGCGAGTCGACGAACGCGTTCTCGAAGCCATGCAGCCGTTTTTCACGGAGCGTTACGGGAACGCTTCTTCGCTGCACGCGTTGGGAATCGACGCCCGCAACGCGCTCGCGGAATCGCGGGAAGCAATCGCGGGCGCGTTAAACGCGAGCGCGGGGGAAATCGTTTTCACTGCTGGCGGGAGCGAGGCGGATAATCTCGCGGTAATCGGTGCGGCGATGGCGAATCGCACTAAAGAAAAGAATCGAATCGTTGTTTCGGCAATCGAGCACCCCGCGGTTTACAACGCGGCGGAATTCCTCAAGCGCAGCGGTTTCGACGTCGTTTTCCTGCCGGTTGACGCGAAGGCGTTCGTCAACATCGATGCTTTGAGGAAAGCGTTGACTCCGGAAACGATTCTCGTTTCAGTCATGCACGCGAACAACGAAGTCGGAACAATCGAGCCGATCCAAGAAGTCGCCGAATTGTGCAAAAAGCAAGGCGTGCTTTTCCATACTGATGCCGTTCAATCTTTCACGAAGGAAAAAATCGATTTGAAGGCGTTGCCTGCTGATTTCGTTTCGCTTTCTAGCCACAAGATTCACGGTCCGAAAGGCGCGGGTGCGTTGTTCGTGCGCCGCGGAACGCGCGTGCAGCCGTTGGTTTACGGGGGACCGCACGAACACCGCTTGCGAGCGGGAACGGAGAACGTCGCGGGAATCGTCGGCTTCGCCGAGGCGGCGAAGCTCGCGCAGCGCGAAGCCCCGAAAGCGGTTCCGAAAATGCGCGAGTTGCGCGATTCGCTGATTAAACGAGTTCTCGAAATCGACGGCGCTTACTTGAACGGCGCAGAGCCGTCGAGTGATACGGGCGGCATCGACAAGCGCTTGTGCAACAACGCGCACTTCCGCTTCGACGCAATCGAAGGCGAAGCGATTCTGCTGCGCTTGGACGCGCTCGGCGTTCAGGGTTCGACGGGGAGCGCGTGTTCGAGCGCTTCGTTGAAGCCTAGCCGCGTTTTGCTTTCCATGGGTTTGTCGCACGTTCAAGCGCACGGTTCGCTGCGCTTATCGTTAAGCAAGTTTTCGACGTGTGAGGAAATCGTTTACGCTGGGGATTGCGTCGAGAAAGTGGTAAAAGAGCTGCGCGAGTTCAGCGCTTTGAAGAAATAAAAAGTGTTTTGGTGGTTTGGCTTATGGCTGAAAAAACAGAGGAAACTAATGGTGGGCGAAAGGGTTTGTATTCGCAGAAAGTCATGGACTTGTTCTTGCATCCGCACAACGCCGGCGAAATCAAGGACGCGGACGGAGTCGGCGAAGTCGGGAACCCGATTTGCGGCGACCTTTTAAAATTGTTCATAAAAGTCGAGGGCGGCAAAATAACCGGCATCAAATTTCTCACGTTCGGTTGCGCGAGCGCGATTGCGACGAGCAGCATGATTACGGATTTGGCTAAAGGGAAGACGCTTGAGGAAGCGCTGCGCATTACGCGCGGCGATGTTTCCAGCGAGCTTGGCGGGTTGCCTAAAATCAAAGAACACTGTTCAAACCTAGCTGCAGACGCTTTGCACGAAGCAGTATACGACTACTTGAAGAAGAACGGAAAAACTATTCCGCCGGAACTAGAACGCGAACACGAACGCCACGTTCTCGAAGCGAAAAGCGTGGAAGCGCACGAAATCCTTTAGGCGAATCCGCCTGGTTTTAGTGCTTTTTTGCTTGGCTTTTACTGTTTTATTTTAAAAACCCTATTTATTGGGTTTAAGAACGAGCGGAAAACGTATTAAGCGCCGCCGCGTACTCGCTTTCAGTGGGAGGTGGATGGCGTGGTCGGGTTCGGCGCAGTCGGATTCGAGTTGTGGCTCGGCTTGGCGTTGTTTTTCCTAGTCGGCTTGTTCGCCCGTTACACGGACGCGTTCGAAAAAAACAAGCATTACGCGCATTTCACGCTTACGTCCGCAATCGCGTACGGTTTCGGCGGCGGCGTGCTCGCGGCGGCGTCGCCTGTTTTCGCGAGCGTGGTTTTCGGAATCGTTCTCGGAGTCATTTTCGGCGGCAAAATTGATTCGCGGCAGCACCACGTTGCGGTCGCAGTCTTGTTTTTGACGGCGTTGTTGCTCAACACGGCGCCGTTGTTTATTCCGCTCGCGATTTTTTGCGCGGCGTCGTTCCTGGACGAGGATTTACACGATTCGATTTCCCGCGAGCGCGAGCGCAGGGGAAAGCGAAGCAAGAACGCGCCGCGTTCTTGCTCGTCTATTGAAGCGTTGTTGGGTTCGCGCGTTCTCGTCGAGCTCGCGGCTTTGGTTTTGGGTTTGTGCACGGGCGCGTGGGTTTTTCTCGCGTGCGTGCTCGCGTTCGACGCTGGGTGTTATTTCGCGCCGAAAACGTTCCGTTGGTTTCCGGAACACTGAACGGACGAAAAACGCGGGGCGTTCTTCAAACTAGTTTCGAGATGTCGTAGCGCTTGCGCCATTCCCCGAGCTTGTGCGCCGCGTACTTTTCGATTAAAAAGTTTTTAAGGAAGTGCGTGCTTCGCTCTTTCTTTTGCGATTGGTATTCTTCAATGCTTATTTCGGGGGTTTCGCTTGCGAGAAGGTAATCGTAGTCCGCATTGTTCATTCGCTGGAGCGCGAGCCGGCGCTTGAAAGATTCGACGAGTTCGGTTTCAAACGCTTTTTTCCAGAGCGCGTCGTAATCCGCTCCCGTGGCGATGGCTTGCGCGGCGAGCGCGCCGCTTTCGATTGCATAACGTACTCCGAACCCGCGCGCGGCTTCCACGAATCCGGCGGCTTCGCCGACGAAGTATTTTCCGTTCACGAAAGCACTTTGCGGAACATTGAAGAATACGCCGCTGGAGCGCGGCGGCATCGCCGTGGCGCCGTCGACTATTTGTGCGACGACCTTATTTTCACTTAAAAACTTTTGAAACAATTTCGGCGCTAACCGGTGTTTTTTCTCGTCGAAAATCGTTAAAAGCACTGTTGCTTCGCGTTCGCCGTAAGGAATCACGCACGCGTAGCCTTGCGGCGCGTAGTCGTTGTCGAGAAAGAAAAGGACGTCTTTCAGCGGCGTTTTCAAGTCTTTATAGTGCGCTTGGTATCCGACGCCGTTTACGAACAGGTGTCCCGTCGCAACCACGTCGTAGTCTCGCGTGCTGTGGCGCGCGTTGAAACGAAACTCCGCCCCAAACGCTTCCGCTTGGTCGCGCAACGCGGTTTCGACGGATTCAGTTTCATCGCCGCGTTTCCACGTAAAGAAAATAGGTTGCTTGCGCGAGTAGATAGTTCGCGGCTGCATTGACGGCCCATACTTGGTTATTCGTCGTACGGCAAAGAGTTTTCCTGCGTGCAACCCCAAACTTTGAAGTCTGGCGTCGAAGCCGGCATCCGCGCCGTAATTGCGAATGGCTTGCGCGCCTTCGGCGAAGTGAACTACCTTAGACCTTTTTTCGGTGACGCGCACTTTTTGTCCTGCTTCAGCTAGCTTTATTGCGGTTGTCAAGCCCGATAAGCCAGAGCCTAATACTTCCATCATATATTCGTGCCATCGCGGTGGGGGGGGGGGTTCCTTCTTTTTACTACTGCCGCATGGTTTTTAAGTTTTAGCGCAGTGTACGGGGCTTATTAAAGCGTATTTGAGCGAGGCATTGACCGAGTCAAGCGAAGGTTCTTTAACGGTTTTTCCGTATTTACTGAAAAGAAGGTGTTTGGTTCGTGTTGCCGAAGCACGTTTTAATTATTCCCGACGGAAACAGGCGGTTTGCCAAGGCTAAAGGCTTTTCGCTCGAAGAGGCGTATGAGCTCGCGTGCGTTCACGTTACGACGAACCTAGTAAAACAAATTCTGGTAAAACGAAGGATTCCAATGCTTTCGTTGTTCGGCTTGTCTTACGACAACGCGGCGAATAGGCACGAGCTCGAGTTGGCTCCAATCTATGACGCGCACGCGAAAACATACGCGGCGTGGCTCGCAGACGATGAAATCAAGCTAAACGTGAAGTTCAACTTCATCGGCGATGCGCGGCTGCTCCCGAAACGTTACCGCTTGTTGGCGGCGAAACTAGTCGCCGCGACCAACCGCAATACGCGCGGCGTCTGCAATATTCTGATTCCTTACGACGGACAGCGCGAAATAGTCGATGGTGCGCGAAAAGTTGCGCGTAAGAAATCTTTTTCGCGCGAAGGATTCTTCGGTTGCTTGCAGCTGCGTGAACCGATTGATTTAGTGATTCGCACCGGGCGGGAGACTAGGCTGTCGGCGTGCCCGCTTTACCAAACCGCCTATGCCGAGATTTTTTTCAAAGACTTTTACTATCCTGAGTTTACAACTAGGCGGCTAGACGCGATTATACGCGAGTTCAGTGAACGCGAACGCCGCTTCGGCAAGTGAGTGTGTTACGCGAGAGGTGTTTTGCATTGGATTTCCTTCAGAAATTGCTTTTGATGAAAAAACTGCGAATGGAGAAAGGAGAAATAATGCTTCTCGAGAGCAGGCTTACGCTTACCCCTGTAGAAGTTTCCACTACTTTGACTTCCTTCCTCATGGAAAGAAAGGAGGATATTCCGCGCGTTTACGAGGAGATTCGCGTCGCTTTGCGCGAAGGTTGGTCTAAGACTGTGCGCGAATTCTACAAGCCACAGCCCTTGGATTACATGCTTATGATGTTCGAGATAGGCAGCATAACCGGATGGGGTGAAAGCCACTTGCTGAGTTTCGACGCGGATTCATTGAGCGGTTCACTGCAGACTTTTGACGCGCCCATAAGCGAAGCGCTTAAAGGGAAGGCGACCGTTCACGCGGATGTTTTCTGGCGTGCTCAAGGCGCGGGCGTGAGTTCGACGATTTTCGGTAAGGATATGGATTGGTTCGAGACGAAGTGTCTGGCTGTGGGCGACAGCGTTTGCGAATTTCATTTTATGCCGCGCGACAGCCTGAAACGCAGCGAGTACGCTGCAAAATATCCGGGGCAAGTGCCTTGAGCAAGAACACCGATTTCGGGAAACTGGCTAGCCTGCACGCTGGCGTGTGGTGGCTTCACGACGCTGAAAATTATCCAGCTGTCGAGAAAAATATTGCCGGAATGCTCAGAGAACTCGATTTGGAAGGCGGGCGATTCAAAAAAATACCGCGGCTTGCGAAGTTGGTTTACGTTAACTACGATAAAGCAACTGAAGCAAAAACCGCCGCCGAAAGAAAGATTTTTTTCAACAGGCTTCTTGCTTGTACCAAGCGCATAGCCCGCTTGTCTGACGCGAATGAGTTTTCCGGCTTTTTGTATTACGCGTGGGTCAAGGCTTTTTACTGGCGTTTTTTCGCCGCCTCACTGTTTTTTCTGTTTCTTTATCACTTGAGCCGTTTTCCCGTGTTCGTTTGGCCTTTTCTCGTGAAGCCGTTTTATTTTCTGGCTTTGGCTGGCGCAAAGGGACACAATCACAGGAACCGAAAGGCAGCCGAAAAATATCTTGAAAAATACTGGCGCGGAATGGCGGGTGCGAGCCGTTTATCCGGGAACGTTTCGCTGTTCGCATTCTAGTGGTGCGCGCGGGTTTAGCGAACTCACTCCAGCTTCTTGACTTCGATTCCTTTTTCGCGTATTTCCATGGAATGCACGTTCAAATCGTGTTTCGTGCCCCTCATTTTGCGTATTTGAATGGAACGCGCAGCCGAACTGCCGATTCCGAGAAAATTCAAGACTATCACGCCGTCAGCGACGTATTCTTCTATACCGTATCTGGAGAGCGACGTCGTTCCGCTTCCAATCGCGCTTTCAGGAACTTCAGTCGTCATTATCGTCGTCAAACCCGTGCGGTTCAAAACGTAGGCGAGCTTGAGAATGTTTTTGCGCGTTTCGTTGACGCTTTCCGTATGCAAACCCATCGCGGGAATACTGTCTATCACGAGGCGTTTCGCGTTCATCTTGCGGCAGACGGTCAACATTTCGAGCAAGACGTTGTCGAAATCCATCCGCCCGGGCGTGAGCGCGTGTTCTTCTTCGCTGGCGGTGCCAGCTTTCGCGCTCGTCGCGTCGAGAATCACTAGAAGGTTGTTTTTCTCTAGTTCCTTCAGGTTCCAGCCGAATTTGAGCATGTCTTCCCTGATTTTTTCAGGCATTTCGTCGAACGCGACGAATACGCCGGGTTCTTCGTGATCGACCAAGCCGTGGTACAAGTACTGCATTCCGAAAATGCTTTTGCCGGTGCCGCACGAGCCGCTGACGAGGATGGTGCGGGCGCGCGGGAAACCGCCTTCGATTAAGGCGTCGAGCCCCAGGATGCCGGTCGCGGCGCGGTTTTTGGCTTGAACGTTTTCTTCCGTGTTTTCTGGCATTAAACATCGCTTACGTGCGGCGGTTATAAAAAGCTTTTATTACTCCCGCGTAGTATTCTGCTTCCGCGTTTTAGCGTTTTCATTTAAATCAAAATCAAAAAGGTGTTTTTGCCTAATGGTTTCCATTGAAGCTAAGGAAGAGTGGAACAAGCGGCTCGCGCAATCCAAGAACGAGCGCTTGCGTTGCACTGCCCTCGTCGCGTTCAACGCCGCAACTAACCACTTGAAACAGCTTGACTTGCGGAAAATCAACGCGTTGACGGAAAAAATGAGTTCGCGCGACGTCGAAAAAATCGCGGGCGCGAGCGGCGAAGCAGGCGTATTCGTGAATTCTCCTGAAAAATTCGTTGAAGCCCTCGCCGCATGCATGAAGCGCGGGCGCTTAATGCGTTTTCCCGCGTCGCGCGAAATGCTTGAGTGGATAGCCGACTTTTTCGGCGAGCCGGACGAATTGCAGTTAGGCGGCTGGGTTGGCGCCGTCGCAAGCCAGCTTGCGGCGCTTGGGGCGGAAGTCGTAGTTTACGCTCGGCCGTTTTCGCGCAAGCAAGCGGCGTTGTTTGATTCGAAAGTCAAGTCGGTTTCCGCGAAAGGCAAGAAGCTTTCCTTCATTTCAGCGCGGAAGGCGGGGCGGGAAGGCGATGCTACTCGCGAGAATTGGGTGCTTCGCTTCAAAGCCGGGGATTCGCTGCGTCTCGGCGCTTCGTTCGTTACCGCGCCGCGTTCTTGCTCTCTCGCGGTTCTCGAAAGCGAGGGCGAACTCCCGTTTTTCGATGCGGACGTGGAGCCGGCGTTGGAAGTGTTGGGAAAGCGCGCGGACGTCGCTTTGTTCTCGGGTTTTCACGCTTTGAGCGAGACGAAGGAGTCGCAAAAGCGTTTGGCGCTCGTACTCAAGCACTTGAAGCAGTTGAAGAAGTCGAAACGAGTTTTATTGCATTGGGAGTACAACCCGTTCGAGTCGCCCGCGCTCGAAAAGCGTTTCCTCGTGGAGTGCAAAGGCGTTTTCGACAGCATCGACGTTAACGAGCCGGAACTCGTTTACCTCCTCGAGCTCCTCGGCTGCGACAGGCAGGCGAAGGAAATCGAGAAGCAGGAAAATGCCTTCAACATTTTCGAGGGAGCGCGCCGCGTCCTGGAAAAGCTGGGTTTGCGCCGCGTGCAAGTGCACAGCGTCGGTTTTCACACGATCGTGCTCGCGAAGCCTTACCCCGTAGCGCCGGAAAAAGTGAGGGACGCGTGCTTGTTCGCGAGCGTTGTCGCGACGACGAAAGCGCTTTCGGGCGCGCGCATCGTTACGCTTGCGGACTTGAAGGCGTCGCCGGTGTCAAGCGTTTCCGATACGGGTTTGAACCAGCTCGGCGTTCTCGACTCGTTTATTGCGCAGGAGCTCATGAAGACGATGAAAGTTAAGTTTTCGTCGAAGATGCGGCGTGAGTATTTCACGAACGGCATAATTGAAGCCAAGAATTGTTTCGTGCTCGTGGTTCCCGCGCCGATTGCGACCGCCGCAAAAACGACTGCAGGTCTCGGAAGCGTTTTCAGTGCGGCTTTCGTCGCGAAAGAACGAAGTTAACGAATAGTCGGCGCGCGTTTGGCGCATTAACGGTTGTGTGGCTGGCGCATGGTTTCCGCAGACGCCCGAATTGTTTGGAACGCCCGCTTCGCGAGCTGCCGCAACGAAAAAATAAGCGGCGCCCGGATTCTCGCTGCGTTCAACGCGACCGTCGACAACGTCAAGTTTTTGCGGCCGCGGGATTTCGCAAAAATCGGCGCGCTGCCGTTAACTTTTTCGCGTGCTTCTTTGCCTGATAAGGTTTTGAGTCCGGCGGATTTCGCTTGCGCGCTTGCGGCTTGCGCCGCTTCGGGGAAAGCGGTTCACTTGCCGGGTTCGCCGTCGGCTTTCGCGTGGTTTAAAAAATTTTTCGGCGCGCCGGACACCCGCATTTTAGGCGGGCAAGCTGGGAACGCGGCGAACGCGCTCGCCGCGTTGGACGCCGATTCAAGCGTTTACCCCGCGTTGCTTTCGCCTCGCCAAGCGGAGTTGTTCGGCAACCGCGTCCGCGTTCCCGTTATTTCGGGAAGCGGAAAACTGTCTTTAATTCCCGCGCGCCGCGCAGGCAGGCGTGGTGACGAAACGCTTGAAAGCTGGATTTTCGAGCTCGCGGAAGGCGCGGAACTACGCGTGAACGGAAAAAAAATTCGTGTGCCGCGCGCGAACCGCCTCATTGTTTCCAGCGATTCGCCGCGCTTCCGCCCCGTTTTTCCCCGCGCTTTCGAACCGCTGCTGCCGCAACTCGGCCGCCGCTTCCACGCGGCTTTCCTGAGCGGCTATTTTTACGTGCGCGACGCGGAGACGCTGGCGCAAGCCGCGGCGCAAGCGCGGGTTTTGAGGGAGAACGGCGTGCGGACGCATTGGGAGTACGTGCCCGCGCAAAGCCCGCGTTTTGAAAAAAGGATTTTGCTGGAAGTCGGCGGCTCCGTCGACAGCGTGGGCTTCAACGAAGTCGAGCTCGGTCGCGCGTTGCGAGCGCTGGGGTTCGAGCGTGAGGCGAAAGCGATTGTCGAGCGTGATAATGCGGCTGCGGTTTTCGTTGGCGTCAGGCGTTTGATGAAAACTTTGCGTGTTCGGCAGGTGCAGGTTCACTCGCTCGGTTACTCGATCGTGGTTTTGAACAAAGGGAAATGCGGGAACGGCGGAGAAAGCGCGGGGCGCGCGGATGCGGTCGCGGCGCGGGACGCGTGCGTTTTCGCTTCGCTCGTAACCGCGTTGAAGGCGGCGAAAGGCGCGGCGCCGGTTTCACGAGGCGACGTGCTGCGCGTTCCCGCCTTGAACGTTGGAAACTCGGAGTTGGAGCAGTTGCGGGTTTTTGCTTCCAATTTTTCTTTCGGGAAAAGCGAAGCGCGCGGTTTCTTGCAGGACGGTGTGGCTGAATTCAAGGATTGTTTTGCGGTCGTGGTTCCCGCGCCGGTAACGCCGAAACCGAAGTTGACAGTCGGGCTCGGAGACGTTTTCAGTTCAGTATTCCTGGCTAAAGAAAAAAGCTAGCAAAAAGGTGCGGCGCGAGTTTTTCGAGTCTTTGTTTTTTGTTTTTGTTTTAATCCGCTAGGTCTAAAAGTTGGAGTATTACGTTGTTGTGTTTGCCGGTTTGCAGCGCTTCGGGGTCGACTGCGATTGCCACTCTCGCTTTTGTCATGCTGCCTTCGCTAGCAAAAAACTTTCCTGTTCCAGTTTTTTCCACAACCACGCACCGCGGTTTCAGCGCTAGCATAGATTCAACGACTTTTAGTTCTTTTAGCGCTTTCATTTTTTCGATTGCATATAAGGCGGCTTCGGGTTTCAGCCCGTTTACTAGCAGCAGTTTTACTGGTTCGGGCTTAGGCGGCGTTCCTCGACCGTGAAACGTCGCGTCTACGATGCCGGTTTGCGGGTGAAACGGCCCGATCAGTCTTTTTAATCCAGATATCGCCATACAAATCTTTTCTCGGGAGAATATTTAACCTCGCAAGATTTAAACTTTAACGCCGTATTGTTGGACGCGGTTTTAAAGTGGTTTGTTTGGTTTTCAAGTTTTACAACACGTTTGCCCGCAAAAAGCAGGCGTTCGAGTCGTTAACGCCTAGCGTTGCCAAGATCTACACGTGCGGGCCGACGACGTATGACTTCGCGCACATAGGAAACTTTCGTGCGTACGTCGCGCAAGACTTGCTGCGGCGATGGCTCGAATACCGCGGTTGGCGCGTCGAGCAAGTTCAAAACCTCACAGACGTGGACGACAAGACGATTAAAGGCGCGCAGCAAGCGAAGATTCCGCTTGCGCGGTACACAAAGCGTTTCGCCGACGCGTTCTTCGAAGACTGCGCGTTTTTGCGAATCGAGCGGGCGGAGCATTACCCGCGCGCGACTGAAACGATTCCGGAAATCATTGCGCTCGTTCAAAAACTTTTGGAGAAAGGCTTCGCTTACAAGAGCGGCGACGGCTCCATTTATTTCTCCATCGAGAAATTCAAGAAGTACGGCGCGCTCTCGAAAACGAGTTTGGAAGGGCTCAAGGAAGGCGCGCGCGTAGCGCAAGACTCGTACGAGAAGGAAGGCGCGGCTGATTTCGCGCTTTGGAAGGCGTGGGCGAGCGAGGACGGGGACGCGGCATGGGACGCGCCTGAGCCGTTAGGCAAAGGCAGGCCGGGTTGGCACGTTGAGTGCAGTGCGATGGCCATGAAATTCCTCGGCGAGACGATCGACGTGCACGCAGGCGGAGTCGACCTCGTTTTCCCGCATCACGAGAATGAAATCGCTCAAAGCGAAGCCGCGACGGGCAAGCAATTCGCGCGTTACTGGTTTCACAACGAGCACTTGCTCGTGGACGGCCGCAAGATGAGTAAATCGCTCGGCAACTTTTACACTCTGCGCGACGTCTTGAAGAAAGGTTTCTCCCCCATCGCGGTGCGTTACCTCTTGCTTTCGGCTCATTATCGTCAGCAACTCAACTTTACGTTCGCTAGCCTCGAAGCCGCTGCCGCGGCAGTCGAGCGTTACAATGAATGCCTCCGCAACCTCAAGGGTTACGCTCCCGAACTCGGAGTCAAAGCCGACGCTTTATTCCCCAAGAAAATCGGTGCGGCGCGGAAAGCGTTCGAGGCGGCGTTGGATGACGATTTGGATTCGTCTAGCGCGCTTGCAGCCGTATTCGATTTCGTGCGGGAAGTCAATCAAACGTTAGCCGCCAAGAGTTTAGGTCCCGAACAGGCGGCTTTGGCAATTGCGTTGTTCGAGGATTTCGAGAAAATCTTGGCTTTGCGCGAGGAAAAGAAGGCGGACGCGGCGCTAGCGTCGTGGGTCGAGGCGAAGCTCGTGGAGCGCGAGAACGCGAGGCGCAAAAAGGATTTCGCTCGCGCGGACGCCATACGAAAAGAAATTCAGGACAAGGGAGTCGTAGTCGAGGACGCGACTCGTGCCGGCGGGAAGGCGAAGTGGCGGTTAAAGTGAATGTAAGTTTCGTTCGCCGTTCAGTAGGTTTTTAAGCTGGTTGTTCACATTTTATTGCGCGAGGTGCATTGTCTTTGAAAAGTTCTGCTGGTTCTAGTTCGGGCGTCGTTCGTGTTGCTACTGTAGCTGCTTTGGTTTTGGCGATACTAGCTGGGAAAGCCGCTATTACTTCAGCCCGTCGAGAAGCGGCGTTTCGTACTCTCTCTTCGAGTCACGGCGTTCCTGTACCTGTTTTGAAAGTTGCTTTTGAGAAAGGTTGGAGTTTGAAAGCGGCTCGCGCAGCCGCAAAATTGACGGAGTCCACGTTCGGAACCGAAAAATTGACTAGGACGCTCGTGGAGCGCGCGGTTGGCGTGGCGGATACGACTGAAGTGCGCCCGCAAAAGAATTATGCGGTGCAACCTAAAAAGCAGGAAGCGGCGAAGATTCCGACGGATTATTCGAGCGCGGTCAACTTGGCGAATTTGAAGGCGGCGCACTTGGCTCAAGAGTCAACGGACAACGCCGTACATTTGAAGGGAGGGCGAACGCCAATCGGGAAGTTTACGGCTGTTGAAGAAAGGAGGCTGCGTTTTTGGCGCAAAGCTCAACAAATGTTGAGTCTCGGCGAGCAACACGATTTAAGCCAAGGCATGGCCGAGTTGTTGAAGGCGCGCGGCGGCGCGAGAATCGGTGTTCCGCTCGTCACGCGCGACTCGTTGAATCCCGCGACTCTCGAAAGAGTCAGGCGTTCGTTGCAGCCGAAACCGGTTCCGCGAAACATTAAGCCTAGCGGTTTTGATAAGGGCGTTGCTTTCAACCCCCGTGGCGCTGCCAAGGTTGTCCGCCGTTTGCCTCGCGGTTGAATTAGCGTTTCGCAGCGGTTTTCGAACGGTTTTAATTCGAACGACGCTTAACATTAACCGAAGGTGCGTGTTTACGAAGTTCAAGTCTACAGCTGACATCGCCGTTCCGAGCGAGCCACTCGAGCAAGTAGTGGGGCAAGACGAGGCGGTTCGCCTCGCGAGGCTCGCCGCGAAACAGCGCCGCCACCTTTTACTCGTCGCGCCTCCCGGCACGGGCAAGTCGATGATTGCTCAAGCTATGTCTTCGCTTCTGCCGAAGCCGACGGAAGAAATCGCGGTTCTTCACAATCCCGAGAATCCCGAGCGGCCGTTCTGCGAAGTGCGCTCGCTCGAGCAACTCTCGGCGGAAAAGAAAGCCGGCGAGAAACTCAAAAGCAAACTCGTCGAACCCAGCGCCGTCCCTTCATTCGTGGCCGAGCGACTCGGTTTTCGTTGCCGTCATTGCGGCGCGCTCGGAAAGGCGAGCGAGCGTTCGTGCGCTAATTGCGGGAGCGAAAAGTACGCGCCTTTGGGCAGCGAAGTCTTGGGAGTAAGCGCGTTCATCGGCGTTAACGCTCTTCAAGAACAGCAGCTACAGCGCCGCGTTCACACTACGCGTTTGCGCGAGAACGGCGATGAAGAAGTAATCGTTTACGAGCGCGACGACGCCTCGCAAAAAATCCGGGTTATCGACCAGAAGACGCTCGAACGCCTTGAAGAACTCAGCAGGAACAAAATGCGCCGCGTAATCGTTCCTTTTACGCGGAAAACGTTCGTTGCTTCAAGCGGAGCAAGCGAGACGGAACTCCTCGGGGACGTGCGGCACGACCCGTTCGGCGGGCACGTGGCTGCAAGCGGAACTCTCCCATATCAGAGGGTCGTAGCGGGCGCGGTTCACGAAGCGCATCAAGGCGTGTTGTTCATCGACGAAGTCGGCGCGCTAGCGGGCATTCAACGTTTTCTGTTGACGGCCATGCAGGAAAAACGTTTCCCGATTGCTGGAAGGAATCCGCAGAGCGCGGGCGCGAGCGTGCGCGTTGACGGAGTTCCGTGCGACTTCGTTCTCGTTGCGGCGACGAACATCAACGATTTGCCTTCAATAATGCCTGCGCTTAGGTCGCGCATCACTGGCAATGGTTATGAAGTGCTTCTCAGCGTCACGATGCCTGCCACGCCGGAGAATGAAGGCAAGATGGCTCGTTTTGCGGCGCAGGAAATCAGGAAGGACGGTAGGATTCCGCACGCGAGCCGCGCGGCGGTTGACGCGCTCGTCGCCGAATCAAAGCGCAAGGCGAAGACGCTCGACAAGCAAGACGGGGCGTTGACTTTACGCTTTCGAGAACTCAGCGGCGTAGTGCGTTTGGCTGGAGACATTGCGAAGGACGGCGGCGCGCCGTTGATCGAGGCGGAGCACGTGGCGCAAGCGATTCGCCGAGGCAAAAGCATCGAAGAGCAGTTGCGCGACAAGTACGGTTCGGTTTACGGCGGTGCGGCGAGCGAGTTTCGCGGCGCGAACGCGTCGCGCGGCGACCAAAAAGAAATCAGCTAGTTTTTCCAAACGCTGTCGTCGCCTGAATAATTTTCTTTCACGACGAAAAACGTTGCCGCCGAAGTTTTGCTCTTTCTTTTTGCTTTCGAAGCGTCAACCGCATGCGTTGTTTTAGCTTTCACTATGAAGTAATTTCCTGCTTTAAGCGCGAACCATTTTTTGCCGATTAGAAACCTGGTTTTAGGCTTGGCTTGAAAAACAAAAAAGTGTTCGCTGGCGCGGGCGTGGTAATGAGGCGGAATCGTTTGACCAGCGCGGACGCACACTTCCTGAAAAAGCACCTTGGCTTTGGGTACGAGGGCGATTACGCGTTTGTCGTAACCGCGCCCCGCAATCCAAAACGATTTAGTTTTCGATTTAGTTTTAGCCAAAGCTCGTCGTCTCCATTTGTTTTTTTAGGAGATATCCGTTCGGCGGTTTTATTCCGCTAAAACGATTTTCAAGCTCTCGGGCTTGCGAGTCAAGTTGCCGCTGCGAATGCCCGCCACGAACTTCACGCTCTTCTGCTCCGCTAAATCGAGGAGGCGTTGCGTGACGATTCCGTCGAGAACAATTGCGTGCACGTTGCCGCCCGCTTCCGTAAGCGTCTTCATGATTTCGCGAATCGGTACTTCGCTCACGACTCCGCCTTCGGAATCAAGAAAGCGGGCTTTCAGCGAGCCTTCCAGTTCTTTCAGCAGCGAACGCAGCGCAGGAGCTTCCTTCGGCTCGGGTTCGACTGGCGGCGCCGCCGGCTGCGGCGCTGGTCGGACGAGTTGCGCAGGGCGTTCTTCGCGTGCTTCGCCTCTCGGTTCGCCGCGCGGTTCGCTTCCGCGTTCTTCCCTGCGTTCAAAGCGTTCTCCGCCGCGCGTTTCGCCGCGTTCGCGTTGTTCGCCTCGCGTTTCGCGTCTTTCCTCGCGTTGTTCGCGGTTTTGCGGTGCTTGAGCGAAACTCGGCGCTCCGCCTGCCGCGCGTTCCTTCATGATGTCCGCGTAACCCATGACTTGTTCCGCGGGAATGCGGCTGCGAAGGCACTTGATCATTTCCTTGCGCGTTAATTCCTCGACTTCTTTGCCCGGCGGCGCGCGCGCGACGAAATCCACGTCCGTTGCGTTGATGAGTTCGCGCAAAATAATGTCTCCGCCTCGGTCGCCGTCGAGGAACGCGGTCATCTCTTTTTTGCGTCCGACTTCCGCGATCGTCTTGCCTACGTTAGCGCCTCCGATGGCGATTACGTTCGTGATGCCGTTCTTGAGGAGATTAACAACGTCGGCGCGTCCTTCCACGACGATGATTTCTTCGCTCGTCATGATTCCCGGTCCCGCTGGGAGCGCGTCTTCACCGTAATTGCGTATTTCCGCGGTCTTCAAGTTTTCCGAGACGAGTTCGCGCAACTCCTTGCTCTCCGGAATTTCCGTGTCAACGAGATTCTTGAGCAAATTCTTCGCGCGCTCGAGCACTTGCTTGCGCTTGAGGTTGCGGGAGTCTTCGATGCGTTGCACCGCAATGCGCGCGTCGCAAGGCCCGACTCGGTCCACGATTTCGAGCGATGCAGCTAAAATGCTGGTTTCGACCATGTCGAGCGATGAAGGAACGAGAATCGTTCCCAACGTTTTACCGCTGCGGACTTGCGCGTCGACTTCGATTCTGCCTATGCGGCCGTTCTTTTGGAGTTCGCGCAAGTCGAGTTCGTCTCCGAGTAATCCTTCCGTCTGCCCGAATACGGCTCCGACGATGTCCGGTTTATCGACTATTCCGTCTATTTGGAAGTTAGCGCGAACGAGGTATTTCACCGCGTCAACGTAAGTTTTCCCCATTCTTTCATCACCTATTTGTTTATCGCTTTGTTTCTTGTTTTTCGTCTTATTTTTTCGTTTTTCGTTTCTTGTTTTCGAGCGTTTCTTCGAGGCGCGCCAGCGCGCAAGGCGTTTCTTCCACGCAACGCGTTCCAAGCAAACGCCTGAAATTCCTGCGCAGCGACGCGTCCGGCGCTTCGCCCAGCGCGTTCAACGATTCCGTTATTTCGCTTGCGCGGCGTTCGCCTTCCTCGTCGAAATCAGTCAAGACAACAACGCGTTGTCCGTCCTCCCGTTTTTCGGCTGCTTGGCGAGCCGTTGCGTCAGCGTTTTTTCCTCCGCACTTCACTGTTTTCGCGTTGGGCGCGAATCCGGTTTCGCGGAGCGCGCGTTCATCGCGTTTTCCTTCGATTATCACGATTGCTTCGTCGAGTCCGCGTTTGACTTTCTCCAACAGCTTGCGTTTCGCTTCGATTTCCATGAGCGTTTTCGACCTCTTCGGTTTCGCTTCACGGTTTGCGCGCCGCTAGCTAGTAGGAGAAATCGTTTTCAGCCGGCACGTCAGACGCTTAAAGATGGTTTTCGCGTTTTCAGTGCGCGGCTTGCGCGACCGCCGTTTCGGCGACCAGGTCGTATAAGGAGGGAGAAATGCGTATGATGTCTTTCACGGTGATTATTCCCGTGACTTTGTGTTGTTTGAAGACGACTAGGCGTTTGACGTCGCGGTTGCCCATGAGTTTCGCGGCTTCGCTTATATCGCGGTTCGCGTCGATTCCGATGAGGGGTTTGCTCGCAACGTCTTTGACTTTGGCGTTCATTTTCTTCGGCGCGACGGCGCGATTCACTATGTCGGCGTCCGTAATCACGGCGTAAGGCTCTGCCTTGGCGTTCGTGACGATTAGTCCGCTGACGTTCTTTTTTTTCATCACCGCTGCCGCGTCGTATATTGAAGCATTCTCGTCGATAGTCA
>CAZOKY010000021.1:0-17160 GCA_964580705.1 Microcaldota archaeon
CAGGGCGCGGCGGCCGCTTTGTTTTGAAGCCGCTCGTCGACATTCGTTTCATGTATGGCGATTCCGCGCCTTTCGAGCACGAAACGTCTTTTTCGCAAGGAGGCAAAAAAGTTTTTTGCGCGAGCCGCGCAGGCCGCAGGCTCTCCATCGGTTGCGCGGATTTCGCGGGCGCGTCGCTGCAGGCTAAGCCGCAGCGCTGGTTTTACGGGCTCGGCAGCGGGGAACGCGTTTCGCGCGACGAATTCAAGGGCGAGGAGCGAGTTGTTCTCGACGCTGGCGAAATTTTCCTGAATCCGGCCGCCAAGAGCGTCGTCGAAATCCGTTGCGGCGAGGACGCCAGCCGCGGGGGAGAAGCCCGCCGCGGCGGAGCGCGCGTCAAAACGAAACGGTTTGAAGGCGTTGCCGCGCCGCGTTTGCTGGCCGAGTTCGCCGGCGAACTCGCGGCTGCCGACGCGGCTTGGGGGCGGGAAGCGAGGGACGCGCTTGCCGGCCGCTTGCTTTCCTTTCACAATTTTTTTCTGGCTTGTCCGTCGCGCTCGCTTTTTTCCGCGCCTGACGCGGGGTGTTTTTGGTTTCGCGATTTGTGGTTGCGTGACGCGCTTGAAGGCGTTCGCGTGAATGAAGGTATTTATTCGCGTACGGCTGAGGAGTGGCTTGCCGCGTTTCTCGGCGGTTGCCGCAGGTCTTCGTTGAACGGTTTGCTTCCGACGCGTTTCGGTGAAGCGGTTTGCGCGCCGGTTTACGATTCAGTTGATTCTTCCCTCGTTTTTTACCCTCTCGGCCTTGGCTTTTTCGACAGGCACGGCGATTTTTCGGCGTTCGGCAGGACGCTTCGCTGCGCGGAAAGGTTTTTCGATTCGTTGCAGCACGGCCGCCGTCTCTCGCGCTTCGCCGAGATCGAGGATTTCCTGCTCAAGACGCCGGCGAATTGTTCGTGGACGGACTCGGTTTCGAACGGGGTTCCGAATCGTTTGCCTCGTGAATGGCGTACGAAGGAGAACGGCGCCCGCAAGTTTTTCTTGGTTGAAGTTAATGCGTTGTGGCTGCGTTTTCTTTCGCAAACGGGTTTTCTGCCGGCTGGAGCGGATTCGTTTGAAGCCGTCGAACGCAGTTTCAAGAAAAAGTTTTTTCCGCAATCCCCGTCGGCGTTTCCGACGCATATCGCGGGCGACGCGGCAGCCGTCGGTTTCGAGTGTTCGAATGAAAAGTCGGTTCTCGCGCTCGAGGCGGCGGCGTTGCTTCCGGATTCGTTTTCTGACGCGGAAACCGCGTCGCTTTTGGAGCGCGCGAAGCCGTTGTTCGTTTACCGCGGCGGCAAGCTTTTCGGTTTCTTGCTTCGCGAGGGGAGCGAGGCGTTTCTCGGCGACGGCCAGTACCACGGCGGCGTCGTATGGCCCAGGGAAACGCCGTACGTCGCGTCACTGCTTTCGCGTGTCGGGCGTTTCCGTGAAGTCGAGGAGCTGCTGCTCGGCGCGCTCGACCACCAGCAGGGCGAGTCAACGCTTTTCTACTCGAACGAGGTTTTATCGGTGGACGGCGAGAATGAAATTATTCCCGTGAAGAATCCAGCGCAGTACTGGTCTAATTGGGTGCAGCCGTTCTTCGACTATTTTTCCGCGACGGCGCCGAAACCCCACGGCGAACGGCGCGGCGAACGGCGCGCGGAGCTCGGCGAACCGCGTGGCTGGCGAAGCGTTTCCAGCAACGTGGTAGTGCAAGAGCGTTTGCGCTGAAAAGAATCGTTTGATTAAGCGCTAGTCTTTCACGAATTTCAAGAGGATGCCGCGTTCGCGCGGTCCGTCGAGTTCCATCAAGATGATGCGTTGCCACGTCCCTAAAACCAGCTCGCCGTTTTTCACGAAGAAAAAGCGTTCGCTTCCCGTTACGGCGGAGCCGACGTGTGCCGCGGCGTTGTCATCAATCGAATCGTGTTTCCACTTTTCCTTGCGCAACGCTGCAAAGTGTTTCTCGTAATCCGCCGCGATGTTTGGTTCGAACTCGTTGACTAGAAGCGCAGCGGTGCAGTGAGGCAGGTAAGCAAACAGTATTCCGTCGCGCCACTTTTCTTTTTTCAGCGCGGCTTCGACTTCGCTCGTGACGTCGATTGCTTGGATTTGCTTGCTCGATGCGATTCGGAGTTCCTTCACTTCAAACCCTCTTTTCAAGCCTTCTTTTTTAAACCGTCTTTTTTAATCCGAGCCACCAAGGCACGGTTTTCTTTTTTTTCAATTCCGCGAACAATTTCTTCGCGCTCTTCGTTTTCAGGCAGCGTTCGATTCGTTTGCTCCAATCCCGCACCAAAACAAAGCCTTGTTCCTCGTATTCCTTCGCTTGAAACGCGCATTCGAGGAGGTCGGCGTCGCGGCCGAGCGCGGAATCGTAACGCTTGGTCAAGTCCTCGAAATCTCGGCGCAGCGCTGGCGGAAGCAACGCGAATTGTTCTTTCTTGACTCGCGCTTCGGCTTTCTTCGCGTTTATGTAACGCTGGCTTACTTTGTGTAAGTCGAGCAGGCGCGCTTCCGGCAAGTCGTGGAGTAGCAAGGCGAATGCGTACTCGAGCGCTTCGTTGCGCGACGCACCTTCCTCGCGAGCGAGTACGAATGCGATGAGTGCCGCTCGTTGCGAGTGTTCGGCGACGCTTTCCGGGTTGCGTACGCCAGCCATCCACCAGCCGCTGCGCTTCGTAAGCTTCAGCGCTCCGGCTTCGTGAATGAATTTTGCCGTGTTAGCCATGCAATCATTTACTCGCACTTTGTTTATTTATCAAACGCCGCACGTAATGCGCAGGACGTCGCGGACTCCCGGCGCTAGCCCGAAAATCGTTATTAGCAGCAATAGGTACGTTCGCGCTTCGCTTTTCGCATCGGTTTCGCGCCTGAATACTTCGACTGCAACGTAAACGAAAGCGATTTTGACGAGGAAGAAAAGCAGGGGGCCGCCGATTGCGAATAGCGCGTTGCCGAAGACGTGTTGTTCGCCGTAACCCGCGAATTGCACACCCCAAAACGTCGCGGCGCCATCGAGGCATTGCGCGAAGAAAGTCGCGCTTTCGATTCTGGCGGTTTTGATTTTGCGGTAAAAATCGAAGCGCGTTAACAGGACGGCTGCGACTGCTCCCGTGCTCGCAATGGCGAGGAAGAACGCCCACTCCTTGAATAACAACAGCAAGGGAATGAAGGCGAGGACGGCGAAAACCGCGCCGAAGTTGAAGAGCGTTTCTTCGAAACCGTGTTTTTTGCCGTAGCGTTTCGCGAAAGCGATTCCCGCGACGACGATGGCGAAAGTTAAAACGTAGATGTAAGGCGTCACGAACGGGTAGAATTCGATTCCGCCGAGTGTTACCGCGCGCGGGAGCCATTGCGCGTCTTCCCAAACGCGTAACGCGCCTCCGAAGACGACGAAAGGCAGAATCGCCCAGTAAAACTTGTCGTTAATCCGTATCTTGAATTTTTGCAGTCCCTTGTAAATAAGGAAGGCGGCGCAAAGCGCTATTACGGCGAAGACTGCCGTGTTGACGGCGTTGTAAGGCGCGTAATCGTTGTGTTGCGTTATCGGGTTGACGAAATACTCTGTAATCCAATCCATTTGAATCAGCGTTTACAATTGTTTGTCGGACAGTGTTCTTTAATTGTGCACTCGCAGCAGCGCGGATTGCGCGGGAGGCACGTCTGTTGTCCGTGGAGGACGAATAACTCGTTTACGACTAGCCAGTAACGCTTCGGCACGAGCGCTTCGAGTTCGTTTTGCGTTTGCTCGGGTTGTTTGGTTTCAACCCAACCAAGCCGGTTCGCAATGCGGTGGCAGTGAACGTCCACCGGGATGGATGGAAGTTTGAACGCGTAAACGCGCACGCAACCCGCGATTTTCGGTCCCACGCCTGGAAGCGCGTCCAGCTCAACCATGGTTTTCGGGACTTTATCTCGATAACGTTCGTGAATGATTTTCGCGACTTGCTTTATGCGCTTCGCCTTGCCTTTATAGAAATTAACGGGTTTGACGAGCGCCTTGATTTTCGCGAGCGGCGCGTTCGCGAGCGCTTTCGGAGTCGCGTAAACCGCGAACAACGCGTTGCTTACTTGCGCAGTGACTTCGTCCCTCGTGCGCGCGCTGAGCATGGTGGCGATCAAGACTTGAAACGCGTTCTCGCGCTCGCTCGCAAGAGTTTCCAAAGCGGTTTTGCTTTCATAGCGTTTCGCGAGGCGGCGTAACACTAAGCTGATGATGCGTTTCGAAACCGTTAGGCATTACCTTACGTCATGAGGGCTGCGCCGATTGCCGTCGCGTACTCGCCGTTCTTCGGGAACTCGCTTGCGACGCCGAAGATTTTGGCTGCGGCGGCGCTTCGCTCGCGGAAAAACTTGTTTTTCGCGGCGACTCGCCCCGTGAAAACGATTTTGTTTTGGTTAGCGGTGCGCGCCGCGAAAGCGGCTGCGACGCCCACGCTTTCGCCGACTAGCGAGATTACGCTGAGTGCGACGTCTTCTTTTTTCGGGGTTCCTGGAAGCATGTTTACTTTCCCCAAGTTCGATGCGGTTGCGGTCGGGGGAACGATGCCTATCGCGCCGCCGATTACTTCGTTGACCGTGAGATCGAGACGGGGTTTTCCGCGCTTGGCGAACGCTTCCAAATCCCACGCACGCTTCGCGAGGAGGAGTTTCGCAAGCCCGTCGAGAGTGCCGCCTCCGACGCCGGTCCCGCCCACGTGAACGATTTTTCCCGCGTCGTAAGAAACGAACGGCGTTCCCGTTCCCACGTTGCAGGCGAGAAAGCGTTTTTCTTCGCTTAAGAACGCGGCACCGAGCCCGATGCATTGAATCTCGTCGACTCGCTTGAAACCGCTGCACGAAGCGAGGCGTTTGCCGCCGGTGCACGCGAAAGTGGGGCACGAGTTTCCGCTCGTGTTTTCGCCGACGAAGTCTTTAAGCGAGCAATTCGAGTAGTCGCCGCTTGGAATCGTGCGCACTGCCGACAACTTCTTGTTTTCCAGTATTGCGAGGTCGGTGTTTGATACTCCGACATCTATGCCTACGCGAACTTCAGCCATCAGCGTTTCCCACCTGTTTTAAAATCAGCCGAACGGGGGTTACGCTTTAGAATTTAATAAAGCCTGCGGCGAACGCTGAAAGCGCGAGTCCGACGCCGATTAATCCTTCGCCGCTGATTACGCCCGCCGCAACGAGGCGCCAGAAACCGGTTTTGCGCGCCTTGTCAACCGCGAGCCTCGCGAGGCCGCCAGCGAATATGGGGACGCTAAGTTCGATTGGGACGTACATTCCTATTCCGAATGCGACGGCGATTACGCCGTAACCGAAGCGCAGCGCGAACGCGGTTATGATTGCGCCCGCGAGTATTCCGATTAACAGCGCAGTGGAAAGCGTCGTGGCGCCGATTATTTCTTTTACCGCGACTGCTTGCGGAGCGGGTAACGCGAGCGTGCCGATTCCTTGCGTTTGGTCGAGCGCGACGAGCACTACGCCGATTACGAGCGCTGAAACGACTACGCTCAGCATTTGCGCGCGGATTTGGTTAATGGGTTTAGCGCGCAATTCGTATCCAGCTTTTAAATCCTGGAGGAAGTCGCCTCCCATTCCCGCCGCGATGCAGACGACTGCGGCGAGGATTGCGAGCGGGACGGCGGCGAAGCCGAACGCGAGCTTGGCGGCTATGAGCACGATTAACGCGAAAATCTCCATGGGGTCCACGTTCATTTCGCCGGTGACGCGTCCGCCGACGTACGCCATCGCGAAAGCGCCGATTATGGCGATCACGCTGAGCACGACGTTCATTCCCGTGATTATCGTGAACAACGCCACGCACGCGGCTATCAGTATGCCTGTCCACTTGCGTTTTATTCCGGTTGTTTTTTCTTTTCTTCCGTAATCGGAAAAGATTTTCTTGAGTTCGGGGACGCCTTTCAGGAAGAAGAATGCGATTGCGGCTCCGATGACTATTCCGATTCCGACGGGCTTCGCGAGTCCGACGAGCGCAGCTGCCTTGTCGGGAAACGCGCCGAACGCCGCGCTGGAAACGAGCCACGGGACGAGGAGGACGTGCGTAGTAATCGCGCCGAGGAACCACGCGCCGGTAAACAACGGCCCGATCAAAAAGCCGCCTGCGAGCGGTATCAACGAAACGCTGGTTCCGAACGAGTACAAGCGCGCCGCGGCAGTCTGCCGCAGCGATTCCAGGTTTACGACGGCTGGAATGGCTGCGAGCCCGTCTCTCGCGTAAGCGAAAACCGCGCCGACTCCGAAAGCTGCGAGCAGCGTCTTCACTTTTTTTCCGCCTTTGTCGCCGGCTTGAATGAGCGCCGCGGCGGCGTGGCCGTCGGGGAACGGGAGCTTGTTTTTTACGATTAGTTGTTCGCGCAACGGAATCGTGAACAACACGCCGGCGATTCCGCCGACGAGTGCTGCGCCCGCTATTTCCCAAATGCTTATGCGCAAGCCGAGCATCCAAATAGCTGGAATCGTGAATATTATGCCTGCGGCGAGCAATCCGCCGGTGCTTCCCGCCGTCTGCATGACGACGATTTCGCGCGAGTTCGTTTTGCCGAGGAAAGTAAGCGCCGCGAGCGACACAAGGCTCGTCGTCACGATGGGCCAGTACACGCCGCCTATTTTGAGTCCTGCGTAAGCGGAGTACATAGTCACTAGCGCGGCGAGAATGCCGCCGAGGAGTGCGGCGCGGGGAGTGAATTCGTCGTTGAAGATTTTCAAGAAAAGCCACAGTTTACGGTTTTAACCGCGTTGTCTTCGTTTTTCTTCGGTTCTTCGTTTTTTCTTCGTTTAGGCAAACGCCTTTATTTCTAGCCGATTTAAAAAACATCATGCAGTCGACGCTTGTCGTAAAAACGGCGGTGCGTGATGCGGAGCGCGTGAGGCGCGCGTTAGCCGACGCAAGAGTTTTGCGCAGCGATCTAGTGCCGTTGCGTTCGAAGGAATTCGTTTTTTTTCCGGTGACGAAGAAAATCGTTTTTCCGCGAAGCGCGGCGCGCGGCGTGGCTCACTCGTTCGAACGCAAGCGCTTGGAGGCGCGCACGCGCCCCGGCGGATTCAAGGAAATTCTTGCGGCGTTCTTGTCGAAGCGCGAGCTTGCTCTTGCCGTAAAGAGTTTTGACGTCGTCGGCGTAATCGCGGTAATCCAGGTTCCCGCGAAATTGAACCGCAAGGCGAAGCGCATCGCCCGCGCGTTGCTCGCGTCGCACCCGCGAGTGAAAACCGTTTTGCAGAAGACGGGCGGGCGTAAAGGCGAGTTCCGAGTGCAGCGCGTGCGTTGGCTTGCGGGAGCGAAGACGTTCGCGACGCTGCACAGGGAAAACAATTGTTTGTTCAAGGTAAATCTGGCGGACGCGTATTACTCGCCGCGTTTGTCGACGGAACGGGAGAGAATCGCTGCGTTGGTCAAACCGAAAGAGCGAGTTCTAGTGCCTTTCGCGGGTGTGGGCCCGTTCGCGGTTCCCATAGCTAAAACGAGCGGGGTTGAGGTAGTGGCGGTAGAGTTGAATCCTGCCGCGGCAAAGCTGTTGAAGGAAAACGTGTCGTTGAATAAGACGGTCGGCCGAGTTCGTGCTGTCAAGGGCGACGCGTTGAAGTTGATGGCTTCAAAAGAATTCGTTGGTTGGGCTGATAGAATCGTGATGCCGCTCCCGCATTCAGCCAAGTCCTTTTTGCCGGCAGCGCTGCACGCTCTCAAGCACGGAGGCGTAATCCACTTCTACCGAATCGTGGACAAGGAGCTGGGTGCGGCCGAGTTGGAGCGCGAGGCGCGGGAAGCGTGCGCTGCCGCGAAGCCGAAACGGGGTTTCAAGCGCGTCGCTTCGCGTCACGTGATTAATTACTCGCCTCGTTTGGCGGAGTTCGTTCTCGACTTTAAAGCCTTTTAGTGCTGGAGTTGACGGGTTATCTAGCAAGCAGGCGGAAATCACTTGGCTTTGATTAGTTCGAGCAAGCCGTCGATGCGCTTGTTTAAGTAGTCGTAATCTATTTTCTCGTCGACTTCGCTTTTAACGTCTTCCAGCGACGCCTTCAGTTTGACGGCGTGGTTTTCAACGCGCGAAATCTTGTCGTCGATAGCGCTCGTTTCTTCGAGCACGTCGGTTTTGAAGCGGTGAACTGTTTTCACGAGCAGGAGGAAGAGCGCGGCGCAACAGACGATTAACGCGGCGGTGACTCCGTCGAATTCGAGTGCGAGCAACGGGAATTGAATCGGAATCATGGAAATCACTTGAATCAAGCGGTAACGGTTTCTTTAGCGTATTCTTTTTTGGAGAGCAAGAACGTGGTGGCTTCGCTTAACCGCGCTTCCGCCTGCCGCAACCCCGCTTTTCCTTTTTGCAGGCGTTTGAGCGCGCTGGCTTCGCGTTGTATTTCTTTTAGCGCGGCGTCCGCATAGTCGAGGCGTTGGCCGCTGCGGGTGATTGCGGCTTGCGCTTCGCGCATTGCGGCCGCCGCTTCCATCCACAACGCTGCGCCGAGCACTATGGTGACTGCGAGCGTGAGTTGTTCGATTAAACCCATGTAATCGTTTAACGCAACGCCGCCGTGATTTAAAAAACTGTTTCCTTGTTTGTTTTCGGTTTTTTTTAGGTTTTTTTGTAATCGTTTGTTCTGGTTTTTCCGGTTTCAGGCACAGCGCTGGCGCTATAAGTTTTAATAAAGAGTGTGGCAGCAACGGGCTTTCCCTTCTTTCGAAAGTACTCGCGCCATCGTAAGAGTGCTTTACTTCCGTGTTCGGAACGGGAACGGGTAGTTCCACTCTCCTGTGGCCGCCAACGGCATTATTGTGCTTGAAACCCCTTTTTAAGTGTTGGGTTTCGCAAAGCGTTGTAGTTAAAGTCGTTTTTGAACCTAAAGTCTGAAAATTGAACCTAAAGTAAAATTAGTGTTTTAAGAACGTCGCATAAACATAGGCGAACGCATAAATTATGGTCGCGATGGTTAGCAAAGCGCTAACAATTAGCATTTTTCCGTTGAAATCTACCATTTTTTTGTTAAGTTTAACCAGTTCTTTGGTTGCGTCTGCTTGTCGTTTTGCAGCCCGCACGGCGCCAGCTCCTTGAAGCACTTGAACGACATCTTTGCCTTTGTTCCACGAGTCTTCCATATTTTATCGCCTAAAGTTATCCGAATAAGGCGCGTTCAACGTCTTTCTTTTCTTTCTTGCATTCAGGGCAACTGTTTAAGACGATATATTTTTCTCCAACTGCAACACTTATTGTGTTGCTTACGCCACTTCCGCGAGTTTTTTTGAATCCGCTGTAAGCTGGTCGAATAACGACTTTAATCGTGTTCTTCTTGCAGAACGGGCAATCCATTACCGCTTCTTTATCCATAAAGGAAAAATCTCACTAAATTCCAGACTTGGTTCTATTGTCTTGTTTGCATAGCATTTGACAATTTTCAGATATTGTCTTTCCACCCTCATGCCAAGGTTTGATGTGGTCTGCCTCCATTTCTCCTATTTCAAAATGCTTCCTACATTTAGGGCAAATACCTTTTTGCCGTTCATATGCTTCTCTTTTTTGGTTATCTGTAAAAGCACGGATGTTGAGGTGTTTTTCATCACGAGTTAAAACATATTGATAGATACCTGATTTTTTAGTAACATCATCATCTTTCATTAATTCGGTTATCTCTTTTTCCAGCTTCTTTGAATCAAGTTTTTTATCTTTAAAATCATTAAATAAAAATCCCCAAGGGACGGCGTTCATCTCTTTACGATATTTAGGAAATGTTACTTTTACCCAATTTATAACTGCCTGAAAATATAGCCATAATTCATTTGCATTAGGTTCGTGCTGATGCTTTGACATATAGTCCTCTATTTTTCCCTTTGAAATCCAGTCAATAGCTGTTTCTAAATACTCTTGTCGGTTTGCAGAACCGCTTAAATAATCGTCGCCTATTTTTGGTCTGCTATTTTTAGAAAAATAACGTTTGGCATCAGAAACCCATGAACCAGAATAAACCGCATTTCGTAATTCTTGGTCTGAAAGTTTTACCCCTGCAATGTTAATTGTTTTGAACCATTCTAATTTTTCGCTGTCAGTTCCCGAACACAAATAAATCGTCAAGGGATACTTTAAAATTTGTTCTCTTTTATCTTTTGGAAGATTGTGAAATGCTAATCCATTAATTGAAAAATCGCCAATAACATACTGGCAAAGGGAAATTGTTCTTTGCTGTCCGTCTATTATTTCAAAGTTTCCATCATCGCGAACTGACCAATACATTACGTTTAAGGGAAAATCTTTGGTAACGGTATTGATAACCGCGTCACGTTGTTTTTCTTTGTAAACAAATTCTCGTTGGAATGACGGGCGAATATCAAGTTTACCGCCGAATCCAACAACGCCAGCTTCCGCGTTATCTTGATAACCTTTCGACAATTCACTAACTGTAATCTTTTTTAGCTCTATTTTCATAAAAAAATTAGTCAATACCCGCTATTAAACTTTCTTATTTTTGATAAATACCCTCGCATAAGTGTTTTTTCCATTTATTAGTGGACGCGCATCTTTTTTACCGATGAAGGGTATTCCTACAACTTCTTTGTTGTATCCCGCAGAAGAAGCCATGCCTAAAATTTCAAATTGTTCAGGGTTGTATTTATCTAAAAAACTAATCGGAACTCCCATCGCCCCTTTATAATCCATCGGAATGTCTTTTGTTTTATCGACATTTATTGCATCATAATTGTCGTATTTGGGGTAATCGTTTTCGCGTCCCGTATATGTTTTGTAGAGAATTAAATCCTCATGCCTTTTTTCAATATCTAAGTTTGTAAGCCAAATTGATGGCGACCTACCATAAACCACTCTATTGACAATTTTATATTGACTGCCCGCTTTACCATTTTTTACCATTCTTTTGGCGTATTCGTCTGGCACATTAAACAACATATCATATCCCATCGGCATTACTCCGACCCAAAGTTTATTTTCTTTAATCAGCTTGAAAATTTCTTTATAGGTAATTGCGTTTTTATTGCCAATAATCAAAAAGTTTTTGTTGTGTTTTATGAGTTGCTCTACATACTCTCTGAACAACGAAAAAGGTGGATTGGTAACAACAATATCCGCCTGTTTTAACAGTTCAATACATTCTTTACTGCGGAAATCTCCATCGCCCTCTAAATGCTTAGTTCCAATTTCTTTGGGGTCTGGAACGCTGTTTTTGTTTTTGTCGCCAGTATATTCTAAGTAAATAGCTTTTTCAGATTTGTTTTCACTAAACAAATTCATCTGTTGATTTTTGTAGCAGGTGGTAATTAGTTTTTTTAATCCCAGTTGCTCAAAGTTATATGAAAAATAGTGGAAAAAATTGCTTACTCGGGGGTCATCACAGTTACAAAAAACTATTTTGTTTTTGAAATATTTTTTATAGTGTTTTAGCTCTTTTTCAATATCAGTTAGTTGAGTATAAAAATCATCATTCTTTGACATACTCGCTTTATTAAGAGTTTTATTTGATGATTTTTTTTCCATTTATTTAGCCGCCTTGTTTAGTCTTTCGCCATTTGGCTCCATTCCCATTCCTTCGATTTCTTTTCTCGCTTCCAACGAGCGTCGGCTTCTTTATCGTTTTTCTTTTCTTCTGCTTTTGCGCGTTTTAATTTCGCGTAAAGCTTCGGATTCAACTCTTTAGCCATAGCGAGAATTTGAGTTTTATACATATCGTAGTAATGATTCCAATACCTATCGAAATCGTTGTGTTCCACTCGGTATTCCAAAGCCTTCAAAGCGTCGTAAGTGTATTCGTTTGCGCTACTGAACTTGTGCGTTTTCAGCCAGTTCTTCAAAAACTTTGTTTTAGGCGGATTCATTTTCGTTTCACCTTATTTTTTCTTGCAGACCCTTCGACCAACAGGATACTTTAATCTTCCCAACTTGCACGACGGTAATTGAATAGTCGGTGGCTTGCTTTGCGTCGGATAAAGCCATTTGAAGTTGAAACGGTAAAGCGTTTTCTTCGGCATTTCATTCACCTTCAAGATTTCTCGATTATTCCTTCTGCCGCAAGCTTACGCAAATACTTTCGTGCCGTAACCCAACTTATTCCAGCGCGAGTAGCGATTTCCTTTATCGACAACACCCCCCTGTGTTGCGCGAGGACTTTGATTATGGCTTTCTCTATTTTATTAAACTGGGTTTTCGACAACAATCTCACCCGTCAAAGTAGTTACGCCTTTTGCGTCTAACGGCGATGGTCGCGTTAGCTTGAACTTGAATTTGTGCTTGCTCTTGTCGAGGCTCAATACGCTTGCATACTCTCGCGGAATCCTAATCGAAAACTGTTTCCCGTCCCAAATGAGTGCGACAATCTTCGATTCAGGTTCAGGCGTTTCCTTCAAGATTTCAAGGACTTCATTACGCTTTTCTTCCTCGCTCATTAATATCGTCCCTCTTTAAGCAAAATTGTTGTGTTTAAGTAGGACGAACCAGTATATAAATGCGTCTATGCAAGGACGATTAAAAGTAACCTTTATATACTACCTCAAACAGAATTAATACAACAAAGGACGACTTTGTTTAAAGTCTTGGAAGGGATTTGAAATGAAAATGACTGTGTTGGAATTCGTCGCGCTCGTGGCGCTGGCGTTCAGCATAGCAAAATTAGTTTGAGGCGAAAAAAAAATGGATTTAAGACAACTTCGCGGTTTGGAAATCGCAAAACAAAATCAAGTGCAGAAAACAAAAGACGGTTGGTATGTGAAAAGCCAGTCGGGAAGTGGCTCGTGGCACGTTACGGAAGACTTTAACTGCAACTGTCCCGACTGCTTGAAAAACAAAATGACGTGCAAACACCAGTTCGCAGTTCGCTTTTACCTTCAAGTCGAGCGTGAAACGCCGCTTGGAATAAAGACGGAGCGCGTCGCTATTAGCTCGAAACAAGCTTGGAAGGCTTACGACGAAGCGCAGACGCACGAAATAACACTCTTCGACGAACTACTGAAAGACTTGGTTCACGGCATAGACGAACCCGAACAAACTTTCGGAAGACCGCGTTTAAGCTTACGCGAAACCGCGTTTTGCTCGATTCAAAAAGTGTATTCCCAGTTATCAAGCCGCCGCGCAGTTTCATTATTCGGCAACGCGGTTGAACGCGGGCAAATCAAGCACAAACCACATTACAGCGCGGTCTCGAAAACGCTTAACCGCAAAGACTTAACACCTATACTGGAAGAACTCGTTACGGTTTCGGCTTCGCCGTTAAAAGGAATTGAACGCGATTTCGCGGTAGATTCAACTGGCTTTCGCACGACTAATTTCACGGAATACGCTAACGAAAAGTATGGTTTGGGTCGCCAGCACGATTGGATTAAAGCCCACGCTTGCGTCGGAACAAAGACCAACGTGGTAACGAGCGTAGTCGTAACCGACGCGCACGGCGCGGATTCCCCGCAATTTCCCGCTTTAATCGAAGCAACGGCTAACGGCGGTTTCACGGTTCACGAAGCGAGCGCGGACAAAGCTTACGGTTCGGCAGATAATTACAACGCGGTTCAAGAAGTCGGCGGCGTTCTTTACGCCCCATTCAAAAGCAGTGCGACTGGAACGACGCACGGCTTCAAGTATCGTTTATTCCGTAAAATGTTTCTAAAATTCCAGTTGAACGCCGAAGAATTTTATGAACACTACCACAAACGCTCAAACGTGGAAAGCACGTTCTCGGCAATCAAAAAGAAATTCGGCGACGGCTTAAAGTCAAAGAATTTCACGGCACAAAAGAACGAGTTGCTGTGCAAGATAATCGCTTACAACATTACTTGCGTTATTCAAGAAATGCACGAACTCGGAATAAAACCCTGTTTTTAAAGCGTAAAAACGTTTAAAAAGCCTATAAGCTATAACCTTGTGTTATAACCGCTATCGTTGCACTGCGACGATAGGTCATTTATTTTTTTACTTCTATTTATGTCTGACAAAGCAGCGGTCTTTATTGATGGCGGTTACCTTCAAAAAGTAACGGAAGCCTTCTCCGATAATACTAACCCGAGTTATACCCTTATTCCGAGAATAGATTTCAAACTACTTTCTGACGTTGTTTGTCCCCCTTCAAAAGCTGAACGATTTAGAACTTACTTTTACGATTGCCCAGCATATCAAAGTAGCCCGCCAACCGACGAAGAAAGAAAAAGAGTAGCGAGTCAAGAAAGATATTTTCATGCGTTGAATGAACTGCCTCGATTTGAAGTAAGACAAGGCAAACTAAACAAAATTCCATCGCCAGACGGAGGCGTTGATTTCCAACAGAAAGGAGTCGACGTATTACTTTCACTGGATTTAGCTAAATTAGCTTGGAATAAGCATATTCATCGGGCTATTCTTTTAACTGGCGATAGCGATTTCGTGCCTGCCGTCGAAGAAGCTAAAGCAGCGGGAATCATAATTGAAGTTTATTACTGCAAACGAGGAACTTGTAGAATACATGACCGCCTTTACCAAAAATGCGATGAACGCTACGAAATCGATGCAGATTTTATCAAGCGAGTAAAAAGCGGAGACTATAGAAAACTAAAATCTAATTTAGTGCCTACTGGAAAAGGACGGTTTGAAACGCCTTAAACCTAAAGTGTTTTTTTTAAACCCAAAGTCAGGTTTAAACCCGACTTTAACTACAACGCTGTTTCGCAAACTCTGCGGTCAAGCGTTTAATGTAGTCTTCAGCTGCGTCGGTAATCGTTTGTACCAGCTCCCGCGGGTAGAGGTTCTTAACCCTCATTCCGGCAGTTATCCTTATTTGTCCTATTCTTGGATACGAATGAACACGCATGCCTTTAATCACGGGTATGCCCTTGTATTTTTGGACTACCTCCAGCCCGGCGTGCCCGCTGATTACATTGTGAATCTCTTCCATAGCCGTTTCTCGCGCGTCACCGCTTCCTTTCACGGTAATCCTAAGCGCGTTGCGCCGCCCTTTTTTGAAAGGCACTGCGATGGCGCCTTTTTCACGCATGGCCGCCGCCACGTCGGCGTAAGTTAGTATTGGCTTTTGCGGTTGTCTCACAACAAATTCTCTCAATTGCATCCCCTCGTTCGCGCGTTGTTTTTTTGTTTTTACTGCTTATTACTGCTCGCATCAGTTATTCTTTTTCTTATTTTTTATTCTTTCCCTATTTTTTTCGCAGTGAATAAAACGCGTGGTCTTCTTCGAACGGGTCCAAGCGCAACTCTTCCGCTATTTCAAAAACGGAACTTACTTTTTTCTTGAATTCCGCGTAGCTTTGCTCTGGCGGCAGCGTGCTCGAAATGCATTGCGATTTAACTGCGATTAACGCGGCGCCCCCGCGTTCCAGGAAGCGCGCGTTTTGCAGGAGTATTTCCGCTTGCTGCGGGTCCGCAACGTCTTCGAACAATACGTCGACTTTCTGGTTCTCGATTTCGCTTGCGTATTCCTCGGGTTTGCGCGCGTCGCCGAGAATCGGCAGCATGTTTTCGTGCGCTTCGCACACGCGCAGCAAGTCGCGCATCGCGCGCGGAGCGAATTCCACGCAGTAAACGCTGCCTTTTTTTCCGACGACGTCTGAAACGAATGACGGAGTCGCGCCTTGCGCCGCTCCCAAGTAAAGAACGCTGGTTCCGGATTTGATTGGCAGCCGGCGGAGGCCTTTCGCTATTGC
This sequence comes from Microcaldota archaeon, assembly GCA_964580705.1. Taxonomy (GTDB): domain Archaea; phylum Micrarchaeota; class Micrarchaeia; order Norongarragalinales; family Norongarragalinaceae; genus CAITNU01. The sequence continues at coordinate 15,625 of CAZOKY010000021.1, forward strand.
GGCTGCGAGCTTGCTTTGCCGCGGGTTCCATTCGCGGTAATGGTAGTTTCCTTCCTTGATGATGGTTTCGCCGTGAACGCGGAAGCCTTTGACGCCGTTGCGCACGTAAAGCTTGCGCTGGGTAGAATCGAAAAATACTCCGCGAAAGATTTCTTTAAGCGCTTGAACCATGAGTGTTATTTGAGCGGCGTCGTGTTTAAAATTAGCGGAACGTCGGTTTCGTCAGCGGCCGCGTTGGTTCCTGCCGCGTTTGACGGGTTTTTTCGGCTTCTCTTCTTTCTCTTCTTCTGAAGCCGCGTCGCTTTCTTTTTTTCCTTCATTTCCTTCTTCGCTTTCGTTTTCCGCGCTTTCATCGGTTTTCTTTCGGCCGGCGAGGAAGAAGACTATGAATAACCCAGCGATTAACGCGATGAGGAACCCCGCGAGCCCGGTGTAAAGCGAAGTGAATTCCCCTGTTGCGCCGCCGTTCGCCCCGGCGTTGCCTCCCGCGAAAGCAGCGCAGTATTGCGCGTCAGCGATTTGCAGTGCCGCGCCCGCATTCTTCGTTTGCTGCAACGCGTTGCTTTTGACGACGGCAATCAGCGTTCTCGCTTCCCCGGCGGGAGCGCCGTCGGGCGCGGTGAGCGATACGATGAGTGAGCCGGCGCTGCCGGCTTCAATCGTGGTAGCGTAACCGCTTACGCTTGCGGCAAAGCCCGGCGCTTGAGTGGTTACGGCGTACGAATCGGCGCGCGTTCCAGTGTTGCGAATCGTGAGAGTGAAATTTTTGGTTTCATTCGGGCAAATCGTTGTTTTGTCGGGCGAAAGCGTTGCTTCAAACGAGTTGCATTTCAAAACGCGGAGTGCGATTGTTTTCGACGTCGAACCGAACGCGCTTTTTACGTGAATCGTCAACGCGTACTCGCCGGCTTGCGTCAAGTCGAGGGTGAAAACGAATTGCTTTGCTTCTCCAGGCGCGATGCTTGCGAGCTCTGCGTCAACCGTGCCCGGAGCGCCTGAAGCAGTTATTTCAAACGTGCCTTGTTCGACGCCTTTGTTGCGCACTGAAAACGAGACGTTCGCCGTCGCGCCCGCTTTGCCCGCTTGCGGGCCGTCGGCTTGGCAGTAGTCGGCGTTTGAAGGAATTGAAAGCGCTGCGGAGCTCGGCAGCGAGACGCGTACGAGCGTCGTCGCCTCGAAGTAGTTGCCGCGTTTCGAGCTGCGGCCGCGGAGAGTGCAGTTGAATTCTTTTCCAGCGGCTTCGTTCGGCGGCGTGATTACGAGAATCGCCGTTCCGCTGGAGCTTGCAGCGAGCGAGACGCTTTTCGTTTCGAGCGCAATCCACGACGGGCATTGCGCGAGCGAGAGCGTGAACGAGTCGTCTCCCGCGGCGTCGTTGCGTAACGCGACGTTCTGTTTTTGGCTTGTTGACGGCGCCACGCTTATCGCGTTCGGCGCGAGAATGCGTAACCCCGAACAATCGAGCACCTTCACTTGCGTTAACGCTTCCGCGTAAACGCCTTGCGCTACCGCGGTTATCTTGAACGGAATCGCGCC
>CAZOKY010000022.1:0-12686 GCA_964580705.1 Microcaldota archaeon
GCCATGAATACGACGACGGGTTCGCTTTTGCGTTCGTCTATAACCATTTCCGCTACGCCGGGTCCCATTCCTTTCACGTTTCCGCTGAAGGCGTCTTTAAGCAAGTCTTGTCCTGCGCCGTACAACTTGAGTTTTTTGGCTTCCGCCGTTCCTTTGACGAAAGTGTCCCACGAGAGCTTGTGGACGCGTTTGTCTTCTTCTCCGTGGTAGTGAGTCATGATGAGTTGCAAGTCGTCTCCGCATGACGTGACGCAGTAGTCGCGGAGCAACCCGCTTTTCTTGGCTTTCGCCATTTCTTCTTCCGCGATTTTGATTAGCGCGGGGTGCACGCTGTGGTGTCCCGGGAATCCGCCGATGTCCGCTTTGATGACGCTTAGAGTCACTTTAGCCATTAATTTCCCACCTCTCCGCAAAATTATTCGAACTCTCCGTTTTCCGAAAACGAAGAAATTAGTGTTTGTTGCTTACTCAACCCTGTTTTTTAAATGCCTCGCAAACCGGAATCCGTGCAAGCACGGGCAAGCTCGCGCGCGTTTCAGCGTTTTTCTGTTTTCAGCGTTTTGCGTTTCCTGTATCCGCGCGGTCCTTCCTTCAGTTTGCGTTTCTGCGCGGTTTCCGCGAAATAAATTTGTGCGGCTACGAACGCCACCAGTGAAAGAAAGACGATCCAAAACGCGGGCGGCCACAATTCCGCGTCGAACAACTGTGCGGAACCCGCGGCGCCGCCGGCACCGGCGCCGTAAACGCCGCCTTTTTCGACTGAAACGGGTTTTTTGTTTTCGTTTACGACGGGCTGTTGAAACGCCGAAGCGTAAACGGGTTTGCGCAACGCGTAATTGAACTCGCGCGTTTCCCCGGGCGCGAGCGACGCCACGAACCACTTGGCTTCGCTTCCCGCGAGCAACGGAGCCTCGTCGAAAACGGCTTCGGCCGCCGCTTCCGCTGCCGCCTCCGCGCTTTCACCGGGAATTTTTTCCGTCAGTTCCACGTTTTCAACCGCGACGCTCCCCGAATTCTTTATTTTTAATGAAACGAGCGTGGCGCCCGCCGACGCGTCCGACGCGGAGGCGTAAGCGCGGGATTCGCGCGTCACTTGCACGATAATCGGCGGTTTCTCGACGCATACGGTCGTCGTTTCGCTTGGCGTGACGGCTTCGAGAATGCGTTCCTCGATTTCGCGAGGCGTCGGAGGCGCGCTTTGATTCGCCGCGACGGAGAATTCGAATTCGCTCGAACGCGAGCCGCCAGCTCCTCCTGCGCCGCTCGCGCTGATTGAAAGCAGTTTCGCTTGGACTCCGTCGGCTTGAATTGAATCGTTTACGGACAAAATGAAGTTTTTCAAGAGAGGGTTTCCTTGCGCGTCCGCGGCGTCGAGCATCACGAATCTTCCGCTCGCGTCCGCGACCGTGAACGTTATCCCGTTGAAGGCGTGCGAAACGCCGATTTCCAGCGAAACGGTTTCCCGCGCGATTTCTCCCGCGGTTTCGCCTTCGGCTTGAAGCGCTTGAGCAAAGCAGAGGAGCAACGCCGCGAAGAACAGCGTCGCCGCAAATATTTTTTTTGAATTCATTTCTCTCGAGATTGAAAGCGCTTCAGTAATTAAATGGCTTTCGATTCCCGAATTTCCGACTCCTTCCGACTCCTTCCGACTCCCTGGTTTTTGTTTCCCGTTTTGTTTCCCGAGTTTGAACGCTTGCGTCGGCGAGCCCTTAATCCGGCGCGAAAGCAAGGAGTTTTAAACCATTTTTCGCTAGTAACTCCGTTCAATCGATTTGAAGGGTGTTCGTTCATCGACCCGGCCGAGTTTTGGATTGTCTTCGCGTTGTTTCTCGCTTGCGTCGCGGGATTCGTTTTCTTCGGGTGGCGTTACCGCCAGGCCGTCCGCCGGAACGTGCAGCAAAAAAACGATTTGATTAAAGCGGTCGCGTTCGCCGTTGCGGCGACGGTTTTTCTCGCCGTTTTCACTGCGTTTTACTACGCCGACTTGCAGGCGCAAACGAACGCGGGGAAAGCGGAATTCGCTTCCCTCGCCGCCATCGCGGCTTCGGCGGAATCGTCTTCAGCGGGTTTGAGGCTCGTCGACTACAAGCTTGAAACGTTTTCCCGCCAAATCACTCCCGTTTCCTGCGAGGGAGCGCGCGAACTCGTTTACTGGCGCGAACTCCGAGTATACAACGTGACTCGAATCGATGCGGAAGGCAAAACGTCTACCGCGTATTACTCGACGATTACGCTGACTTTGCGGAACGAAGGCGACGCCACGTTTTACGACGTGGTGGTGCGCGAACGCATTCCAAGCGAAATCGCCGCGGACCCGAGCGACGTCATCAACTTTTCTTTGACGCCTTTGCGAGTAGTGAAAGGAAGCGTCGTGGCTGACTGGCTTTTCACTTCGATTAAGCCTGGCGAAACCAAATCGGTTTCCTACACCGTCGAAAAACGCGTTTCAGTCGACGTGCTCGATAACGTGGGCGCGCCGGGCTTAGTCGTCAAATTGAATCCCGGAGCCGAGGCTTCGCCTTCGCCCGAGCCTTCCGCCGCAGGAGCGGCGTTGTCGTTCCAGTGGATTTACGTGATTCCGTTGTTTCTCGTGCTCGCATTAATCGCGTTGTACTTCGAACACATGTACAAAAAGCAGTTGCAAGCCGAAGAGTGAAAAAAACGGTTTCCGAGCGTTTGTTTTTAGCGTTTGTTTTCTTGCTTTTGTTTTTTTGTTTTTGTTTTCGTTTTTTTTCGTTTTTTTTTCGTTTCGCGTTTTTCGCTTTTAGTGGCGGGGTTTGAATGGCGGGCGTGTTCAAGGCTTACGACGTTCGAGGGATTTTTCCCGGCGAAGTAAGCGAAGCGTTGTTCGAAAAGACGGGCCGCGCTTTCGTGCAGTTTCTCGGGGCGCGCAACGCCGTAGTCGGGCGCGACGCGCGCTTAAGCAGCCCGCAGCTGTTCAAAGCGTTTGTCAAAGGGTGCGTAGCGTGCGGGTGCGACGTTACGGACGTCGGTCTCGCGCCCACGCCGCTCGTGCACTTTGCGGTGTGCAGCCGCGATTTCGACGCCGGCGCGGTCGTGACTGCGTCGCACAACCCCGCGGATTACAACGGCGTGAAATTCTACGGCCGCGGCGGCAAGCACTTGAGTTACGAAGACGGGATATCGCAAATCGAGGCGGTGGTCGCGCGCGGCGCGCTAGTGAAGGACGCGCCTCCGCGGCTCGGCGTAGTATCGCAAATCGACGCGGCGCCGGCTTACGTCGCGAACGCGCTAGCGAAAAACGAGTTTGACGGAAAGGTTTCGGTTGTGCTTGATGCGGGCAACGGCAGCGGCGGGCCGCTCGCGCTTCGCGCGCTGCGCGAAGCCGGTTGCAGCGTGGCGGCGTTGTACTGCGAGCCGGACGGACGCTTCCCGAATCACGCGCCGGACCCGACGAAGCCCGAGAACCAGCGCGCTGCGCGAGAGGCGGTGGCGCGAGAGGAAGCGGATTTCGGCGTCGCGTTGGACGGCGACGCGGACCGCGCGGTTTTCTTCGACGAGTTCGGCGACGCCGTCGCGGGAGACGTCGCGCTCGCCGTGTTCGCTCAAGACGCGTTGGCTGCGCGTCCGGGCGCCAAGATAATCGTTGACGTGAAATCTTCTCTCGGCGCCATCGAGGCGTTGCGCGAGGCGGGCGGCGAACCAGTTTTCTCGCGCGTTGGCCACTCGTACCTTCACGAAGCCGTTCTTCGCCTTCACGCGGCTTTCGGAGGCGAATATTCCGGGCATTACCACTTCGCGGAAAACAACGCGGCTGACGACGGGATTTTCGCTTCTCTGCGCATGGCACGAATCGTCGCCCGCGGCACGCCGTTATCCGAGCTGGCGGCGGACGTGCCGAAATACGTTGCGACTCCCGAGCTCCGAATGCGCTTCGCCGACGACAAGAAGTTCGCCGTAGTTGAAGACGTGAAGCGAAGCCTCAAAGAGAAGTACGGCGCCGAGCGCGCTATAACGCTGGACGGCGTGCGCCTTGATTTCGGGGATTCGTGGGGTTTGCTGCGCGCTTCGAATACGGAGCCATTGCTATCCATTCGTTTTGAAGCGAAGACGAAGACGAAGCTTGCGGAAATGCACGCGATTTTTTCGCGGGAACTCGAAGGCCGCGGAGTGCGTCTCCCTAAGCTCGAAGAAATGATGGAGTCCGCGAAGTAATCCGCAAATCGCAGTCCGCGGGAAGTAATCCGCAAGAAGTAAGAGTGATTTTCATTGCTTTCGATAATAATTCCCACTTTCAACGAGGAAAAACGAATTCGACCGACGCTCGAAGCGTTAACTAAGTTTTTGCGCTGGCGTTGCACTTTCGAAATCGTCGTCGTCGACGACGGCGCGGATGCAACCGCTGAAATAGTTCGCGGTTTTTCCAAGAAAAATCCGAAAGTCAAAGTCATTCACTTAGCGCGCAGTGCCGGCAAAGGCTGCGCAGTTCGCCGAGGTTTGCTCGCCGCTCGAGGCAACGAAATCCTCGTCTACGACGCTGACGCGGCGGTTCCGCCTAGCGAAATCCCGAAAATACTGCGTTCGCTTCAAACGTTCGACGTAGTCGTCGGCGCGCGAAAAAAAAGCGTTGGACCGTTTTACCGGCGCTTGATTCGCAGCGGTTACAATTTGTTCGTGCGCGTTTTGTTCGGCTGGAGTTTCAGCGACACGCAATGCGGGTTCAAAGCGTTGCGCCGCGGCGCAGCGCGCTCGCTTGCTCGCGAAATGCGTTGCGACGGTTACGCTTTCGACGTGGAACTCATCGCTCTCGCACGCAAACACGGTTTCTCGATCGTTGAAATCCCTGTAGAGTGGAAGCACGTCGCGGGCGGTCCCATCGAGCGGGCTGGCGCGCCAAGCAAAATCGCGAACGCGCTTCGAATGCTCGCCGCAACCATTAAAATCCGTTTAGAGGCTTAACGAACGCGTGGAATCAAAAATCGAAGCGATAGTCGTGGGCTGCAGCGCGAGCGGAGCGATTGCCGCGCGGGATTTGGCTGCCGGCGGAGTCAAGACGGTTGTTTTGGAGGAACACGCTTCGCAAGGAAAGCAAGGCAAGTGCAGCGGACTCGTGTCCAAACGCGGGCTAAAGCTCTTGGGCGTCGACTCGCAAGCGCTCGAGCGTTGCACCGTCAACGAAGTTCGCGGCGCCTTGCTGCACGCGAAAAACGGGGCGACGCTTCGCGTCGAAAGGCGTTCGAGCGTTGCGTGCGTTCTCGACCGACAGCTTTTCGACGAAGCGCTGGCCGCGCAGGCGGCGGGTGAAGGCGCGAAGATATTGTTGAAGCACCGCGTTACCGCGGTAAAAGAAGGGGGCGACGGCGTAAGAGTTTGGTGCGGGGCGAAGCGTTTCGAATCAAAATTCGTTTTAGGCGCGGACGGCGCCGCGTCGCCTACCGCGGCTTCGCCTTCGCTTGGTTTCCCGAAAATCCCGCGTTTCGTGTTGGGTTACGAAACAGAATTCGACGGCGCCCGCGTTGACGACCCGGATTTCGTGCAACTTTTTTTCGACTCGCGCGCGTTTCCCGGATTCTTCGCTTGGCTCATCCCGTCCGGAAAAAAAAGCGTTCGCGCCGGCTTCGCGACGGGCGGCATGTCGTCGTTCGCTTACTCGAAAAACGCTTTCCACCGCTTGCCCGCAATCGAAGCGTTGGCGCGAAGCCCGTGGGCGAAGCGCGTGCGCGAGTACACTCACGTGATTCCAGTCGCGCCGCGGCCGAAAACCCAGTCCGGCGGGGGGCGCGGCCGAGTGCTGCTAGCGGGAGACGCTGCGGGGCAGGTTAAGGCGACTACGGGCGGAGGAATAGTTTTCGGGGGTTTGTGCGCGAGGGAAGCCGCGCTGTGCGTCAAAAACGCGTTAGACTCGAACGAGTTGCCGGATTACGAGCGGTCTTGGAGGAAAAAATACGGCGCGACTCTCGCGTTGCATTCTGCTCTTCGCAAGGCGTTAAACGCTTTCGGCAACAGGCGTTTCGACTTCGCTTTGCGCGCCGCGCGGTTCGCGGGAGCGCAGCGTCTTTTTTCGGAGTTCGGCGACATGGACTTCGTTTTAAAGTGAAGAGTAACTTTTCGCGGAAACAACGGGAATTAAAAGAAAGGAAAAACAAATTTTTGCGTGAAGCCTTTACAACACTTGTTTTTCGCGGTCGCGTTCACGCTCGCGTTCGCCGCGTTGTTCCTGCCTTTCGAGTTCGGCTGGCAGCTCGTGCTACTCGCGGCGGTAAGCGGCATACTGCCTGATTTCGATCACTGGCTCGCGTTGTGGAAAGGGATTTCGATCGCGGTATTCGTCGCCTTGTTCGTTTTCTTTGCGGGAGCGCTTGAAAGCGGGGCGCAATTCGAATCGTTCGTTGTCGCAGCCGCGGCTGCTTTCGCGGTTTCCGCTTTTCTCTGGGTTTTGAAGCCGTTTCACCAAACGATTTTTGATTTGAAGCCGGGGCAAACCAAGTTTTTGGCGCACGGCGTCTTGTTTCTCGTCTTGTACTCGCTTTTGGTTTTCGTCGCGACTAATTCGCTTGCGTTCGCGTTAGTGGCGTTTCTCGCTTACTTCTCGCATCTTTTCCTGGATTTTTTGGCTTACGAAACGGGTTTCGGGCGGCGTTATTTGATGGGTTGGGCGGATTGGGAGCAGCCTGAAGAGTTTCACGTGGAGCGTTTGAAGAGAAAGCGTTTGGCTGAACAGCGGGCGAGTGAAGCGAAGGCGGCGTTTGCGGCGAAGGCAGCGAATGCGAGTGAAATGAAAACGAAGAAAAAGACTGGCGCGTAAAGTATTTATATATTCTGCGTAATCGAAGGGTGTAAACTGGAATGGTTGAATTGCTTGGTCGAAGACGGCAGACGCAAATCGGAAAAGGAATGTTTGGTCCTAGTCAAGCCACTCAATTGTTTAATCGCGAGCAAGGAATTCAAGCTCGGGAAAAAGGCGCGGTGCCTAGAAACGAAACGCGCAACTTAGGCGGTGAAGGCATTAATTGGAGTAGTTTGCTTGGCTTGCCTCGTAGCGAACCGGCTTCTCGTGGTTTGCCGCCGGGCTTTTCAAGGCAAGCGGTAAGCGCTTTGAATGCTCGCAGGGCGTTGTCGCGTCCGCCCGCTGCGAGACCTAGTTTGGCTGATGCGCTTTCCCCTCAAGGCAGGGCGGCTTTAGTCCGTAAAGGCTTGCGTTTGCCTCCGAGGAATAAGTGAATTTTAACGGCAAGCGGAGCCGAATACTCTTTTATACTCAGCGCGAGTTATTTTGCGTACAGGTGAATCCGCTTGTTCGACGATTTCCCGAAAAAAGTATTCCACTTGCGAAAACGCCAAAAAGCGTACACGTACGACTTAAAGATTGAAATCGACGCGCGCGCCGCGCGCTTCGCCTCGCACAAGCCTTCGAGAAAAGAAATCGAGCGCGAAGCCAAAAGGTTGAGGACGGAGCTCGCGAAGAAAGGCTGGCGGGAAGCCGTTCACCCGTGGACGGGAAAACCGTTTCTTGATTCCGTGGACGACTACTTTCGCGGGCTAGTCGAGCAATTGAAGGATTTAGAACGTTAATTTAGAGCGTTAAAAGAACGTTAACCCCTGACAAAAAAGGTGTTTTTGGTTTTGGCAGACTTATTGACGGCGTTCCTGTTCTCGTTCGTTACGTTGTTCGTCGTAATGGACCCGTTCAGCACGATGCCCGTATTCATTTCCATGACGAAGAAATTCACGGACGCCGAGCGCACCGCGACGGTCACGAAAGCCACTGTCGTTGCGGGAGTCCTCGTTTTTCTTTTTCTTTTCTTCGGCACCAGCTTGCTTGGCGTGATGGGAATCAGCGTGCAATCGTTTCAAATAGCTGGCGGGCTCGTCCTCGGCTTGCTTGGCTTGCAGCTCGTGCTCGATTTTTCGTTGGGTAAGGAAGGCAAATTGCAAGCGAGTTCCGTAGCGCTCGTAATCGCGACGCCGCTGCTCACCGGACCGGGCGTGCTCACCGCGACGATTATTCTCGCGGCTAAGCAAGGGCTCGTCGTGACGGGCGCGGCGGCGCTTGCTTCACTGATTGTGAGCTGGTTTTTCATTCGCTCTTCGTACGCGTTCAAGAAGCTTCTCGGCGAACGCGGCGACAACTTCATGCACATTTTGTCGAAAATAATGGGTTTGCTCGTAGTGGCTCTCGCCGTGGAATTCATTCGCCAAGGCTTCGGCATAGCTTGAAAAACGCTTTTAGACTAGTTGCTCCCGTAAAACGTAAAACGCGGTTTTTTTAAACTCTAGCCGGCATACTGCTAACGGTGGTATTCATGCAAGCAGTGCAAGCATTCGCGTGCGAACTCGCCAGGAACGGCAATCTCACAAAGCTTCGACTTAACTCGACGCGCGAACTCAGAGCAACCGAAGATGGCAGGTTAGTCCAAGGCAAGCGCGTCGTCGAGGTTTCCGCACATTTTGTCCACCGTTTAGCAGAAAAAACGCATGCAGCCGTAGCAAAAGGATTGCAGGCGCAGGCTCCCGCAGGCATCAACTTAACCACTCAAGAAGACCACGTCTTAATCCTCGGGCCTTTAAAAGACATGAAACAACTCGTCCGTCACTTCAATAAAGTTCGGAGAACAGACCCGTATGCGCGGCTCACCGCTTTTAAATTCAGCCATGACTTAACCGCTGCTCTCGGCGACCCAACAAACGCGAACGAACTTTTGGACCGCGTTAGAATGAGTTTGCAGTCGGGCGCCCCTGGTGCTGAAACGGCGATAACCGCTTTATCGGGCGTCGAAGAAGCTAAACGCGACGGCAATACCAGACGGTTAACGCTTGCGCTTAAACTTTTAAGAGGAATAATGCGCGGTTTGCAGGATTAGCCCGTGCAACCCTTTTTCCTCTTTACTTTTTCTTTTTTATTTTTTTCCTTTTCTCTTGGTTAACGATTATTTTTTTTGAATCAAGTCATTTTTTAAGCGCGTCAGCGTTAATCGACGGCGGTGCTAGTATTGCTAGGCATAGAACAGTTAATCATCGACGTTATCCGCAACGAGTGGCTCGTAGCGTTCGCCCTCGGTTTTCTGCCGATTAGCGAAGTGCGCGGCGCAGTCATTTACGCCGCTTCGCTCGGAAAACCAGAGTTAATCGTTTTAGGCGTGCTGGGAAATCTCGCGGCGGTGCCCGCAATCCTCGCGCTTTGGAATCTCTTCAACATTCCGTGGTGGGGACGCAAAATCATTGGAGTGAAACTCGACGAGCGAATACGCGGTTTCACGAAGCAACACGAGAAATGGGGTTTTCTCGCGCTCGCCGCCTTCGTCGCAATCCCGTTGCCCGTAACCGGCGTTTACACTGGAACGCTCATCGGCCGCTTGATTGGAATGCAGCGCAGGTGGATCTTCGCGGCAAGCGTAATCGGCGTACTCGTTTCCGCGGCGATTACGGCTGCGCTCGCGTTCGGTTTCTTCGGCTTGCGATTGGTTTAAAAACCGCGGCGCGCCAAATAATTGCTCTCGCTCAACGTGTCGGTTTAAACGACGCTGCCGTTTTTTGAAAAAGAAAAAAAATTCGAAGCTCGGCGCCTCGTTTCCGGAATTGAGGTGAATCGTTTAATGGGTGCGTTCAAGTACATCAAGGAGTCGTTCCGAGCCAGCCACGCGCAGCGTTCCGACGCTTACAAAACGCGTTTGCGCGCGTGGCGCAGCGGCGCGAGCATAGCGCGAATCGACAAGCCGTCGAACCCCGTTCGGGCGCGAGAAATAGGTTACCGGGCGAAGAAAGAGTTCGTGGTGGCGCGGGTGCGCGTTCCGCGCGGCAAGCGCAGGCGCCCGCGTCCCGACCAGGGAAGAAAACCGGCGAAGAACCGAAAGTTCGAGAATCCCGGCAGAACGTGGCAGTGGTTCGCGGAGCAACGCGCGCTCCGCAGGTTTCCGAACCTTGAACTCGTTAATAGTTACTGGATTGGCGAAGACGGGACTGCGGCGTATTACGAAGTCATAATGCGCAACGCTTGGGACAGCACTCCGAAGATTAATCCGAAGGCGGTAAGGCGAGCCGTGGTCGCTAAGGCCGTGCCGCCCGCGGTTAACTCTGCGGGTAACGTGCCGAAACCGAAGAGAAAGTTCTGGTAAGCCGTCAAGCTATTTTTTTCTTTTTTGATTTTTTTGTTTTTCTTTTTTTAGTTTTCCTTGGCTAGCACTGCCTTGATTCTGCGTACGCCCGCGCTCACCGCTTCTTCCTTGAGGATTCGAAAACGCCCGAGCGCGGCGATTTCACTGGTGTTGCGCACGTGCGGACCGGCGCAAACTTCTTTGCTTACGCCTGCAACGGTATAAACGCTGACTTTTTCCGCGTACTTCTCGTCGAAAAACGCGAGCGCCCCCTCTTTTCTCGCCTCATCAAGAGATTCTTCTTTTCGAGTTACGGGCAGTTTGGCATTAATTGCGTTATTGACGATTTCCTCGACTTTCTTGATTTCGTCGGGCGTCACCTTGCGGTCAAAAGAGAAATCAAACCTCAGGCGTTCCGCCGTAATATTCGAGCCCTTCTGCTGCACACGGTCGCCCAAAACTTTGCGGAGTGCGGCGTGCAGGAGGTGCGTCGCAGTGTGCAACGCCGTCGTTTCCGCCGTCTCGTCGGCGAGTCCCGACTTGAATTTCTTTTCAGCTCCCTTGCGCGAAACCGCTTGATGCAACGCGAATTCTTTTTCGAAAGCTGCCTTGTCGATTTTAATTCCTTTTTCCTTTGCGAGCTCGAGCGTCATCTCCAACGGGAAACCGTACGATTGGTATAAAAGGAAAGCGTCTTTCGCGCTGACGTTCTTGTTTTGTTCTGCGGCGAGGCGTTCGAACGAATTAACTCCTTTACCGAGCACTTTCGAAAACCGCGCTTCCTCCTTCTCGAGTTCCGAACGAATGAACTCTTCGTTGCGCTTCAGTTCCGGCCAGTCTACGCCCATTGATTCGATGACTGTCGCGGCGACGCCGCCGCAGAAATTCTTTTCAATTCCGAGTAGTTTGCCGTGGCGTATTGCGCGGCGCACGAGGCGGCGCAGCACGTAACCGCGTTCGACGTTGCTGGGAACGACGCGCCCGCCTTCAGCCAGAATGAAGCACGCGGCGCGCAAGTGGTCCGCAACGATTCTTTCGGAAACGACTGCGTTGGTTCCTTCTTTCTTTGCGCCGCCTGCCAGCGACTTGATTTCCTTGATAATCGAAGCAAAAAGCTCGGTTTCGTAATCGTTTTTGCAGCCGTTAAGCATTGCGAGCGTGCGTTCGACGCCCATTCCCGTGTCGACGTTGCGTTGCGCGAGTTTTTCGAAGACGCCGTCTGACCGCTTGTTGTACTGCATGAAGACGTCGTTCCACACTTCGAAATACTTCCCGCACGAGCAACCCGGCTTGCAATTCTCGCTGCATTTGGCTGCCCCGCTGTCAAAAAACATTTCCGTGTCGGGACCGCAAGGACCCGTTTCGCCTGCGGGGCCCCACCAATTGTCTTTCTTGGGAAGGAAAACGATTCGCGATTCCGGGATTCCGAGCGAGCGCCAAGCCGCCGCGCTTTCCTCGTCTTTCGGCGCGTTCGCTTCCTTGTCTCCAGCGAAAACCGTGACGCTGAGTTTGTTTTTGTCGAGTCCCAACCATTTTTTGTCCGTCAAAAACTCGTAACTCCACTCGATTGCTTCCTTCTTGAAGTAGTCGCCGAGACTCCAGTTTCCCAGCATCTCGAAGAACGTGTGGTGGAACGCGTCCCCGACTTCATCAATGTCGTCCGTACGCAAACATTTTTGTACGTTCGCCAAGCGTTTGCCGGCGGCGTGCGGCTGCCCTAAGAGGAAAGGGACGAGCGGATGCATTCCCGCGGTAGTGAAGAGAACCGTAGGGTCGTTTTCCGGAATGAGGCTCGCACTGGGAATCACGGCGTGTCCGCGTTCCTCGAAGAACGCCAAGAATTTTTCGCGCAACGCGCGCGCAGTCCAAACCAAGTTGTTTTTCACCGGCAAACGTTTCTAACTAAAGGAAGGAAAGGTTTTAGTTGCGGCGGGCATTTAAAGTTTAACTCTGTAACGTATTTTCAGCGCTTTTTCGAAGGTTTTGACGGAGTTGATGTTTTTTTTGGGTAAAGCGAATTTCGTGGCTCGCGGCGCTTTCGCGCGCGACGCTTCCATCGAGACGAACGTGCGAGTTCCCTACCGCAAAGGCTGCTTCATCGAAGCCGTAATCAACCTCGACAGGCTAGTTGACGTTATGCTGGAATTCGTTTTGACGCAAACGTACGCGCGTCCGGAAGAACGAGCCGTTATGGCTGATTTCAAGCGCGTGTTCCGCTTGAGCGGGGCGAAGGCGGCTGAACTGTTGATGCACAAGAAAGCGATTCCGCAAACGCTTTACGCTAAAATAAACAAGTTCAAGGGTGCGCGAGGCGTTTTCGCGCACGACGCGCTCGGAGAACACGCTTTGCTGTCGAAGGAGCAGGAAGCGTGGAACCGCATTAGTTCGCAAGCCGAGTTCGATGCTGAAAGCAAGAAGAAAATCGACGACGTGTTGCGCCTCGGAGAAGAGGCGCACGCCGAACTCGTCGCGATAAGCCGTAAACTGTCGGTTTCCGCCGAAAAAACTTGACGAAAAAAAGGTGTTTTTGTTTTGAGCTGGCATTCCACATTCGGGCGTTACTACAAACCTAACGTTTTCGACCAAAACTTCAGTTGGTACAAGGACAAGCCGAGCGACGACCCGATGCTCAAG
>CAZOKY010000022.1:12786-16530 GCA_964580705.1 Microcaldota archaeon
GTGCTGGCGGCTGCGTTGTTCGTCTTATTCTCGCGCTAAACCGCCGTTAGACGCTGTCGCTGGATTCGGTTTGTTTCGCTTCTGGCTGTCTCGGCGTCAACGGCTTACTGCGTTTGCGGTTTACTGCGTTTGTTGGCTGCTTTGCAGGCAGTCAATCATTGCTTGTCCTTCCATTCCTTCGCACGCGTCCACGTTTGGAGTAATCATTCCGACTACTTCTGGCCCGCAAACTTTGCCGGGCGTCGCGAATTTCGAGTCGTCTGGAATCCACGCGCTGCACGAGAAGTCGACGGGCGGAATGCTCGAGTAATCGCCTACGCTCGCTTGTTCTTGCGTTTGCTGCGGTTGTTCTTCGTCGTAAGCAATCCAATCGCAGTTCGCGTACGGCCCGACTCGCATCAAGCTCGTCAACTGCATGTAAACCTTTTTGTCTTTCATTACGACGCTGTTGGCGATCGCGCTTCCTTCCATGTTAGTCGTCGAGTCGACGCGCGTTTTTCCTCCGCTGAAATACATTTTCGCGGTTGAAGTCGCGCCAGCGCTTTCAAGATTCATTTTCACGTCGCACTGCAGCGGCACGCCGAGCGCCACGAGTTCCGCGTATCCTTTGCCGGCGAAGTCGCCGCCGCCCGCGGCTTGAGTCGGCGCCGCCGTAGCCGCTCCTCCTTGCGCCGCGCCTCCGCCTTGAGCGACTGCGCCGCCTGCGGGAGTTCCGCCTTGCGGTTGCGCGGGTTGCGAGCAACCGAGCAAAAGCACTGAGCAGAGCAGTAACGCTCCGATTAAAACTATTTTGTTGTCCACGTTTTTCCCACCTCTTCCTGAATTCCTGAAATCTTTTGACGATTCGTTTGACGGTTTAAACGCGGCAAACGTTTTTAAGCGCTTTGCTGGCTGCGCCGGCGTCGGACGCGTTCTTTACTCGTCGCCTTCCCCTTCGGCGTCTTCGTCGCCTTCGTCGTCGCTCGCGTCTTTGTCGCGCCAGTCGTCGTCTTCCTCGTCGTCTTCAACCGGCTTTTTCTTTTCATGCGCGGCAAAAAAGAGTTCGTTCATTCGACACGCCTCCCGAAAACCGTTTTCGTCAACACCGATTTTTTTGTTTTTTCTTCAACTATTTTTTTCATTCGTTTTTTTAGTGCCGGAGGGGAGATTTGAACACCCGGCCTCCAGATTCCACGGAATGCGGCGAACGCCGCAAGTCTTGAGTTTGCAAGAACTCGTTCAACGAATTCTTTTATGAGTCTGGCGCTCTACCAAGCTAAGCTACTCCGGCATACCCCGCGTGCAAAGCGCGAGGCGTTTAATTAGCCAAAGCGAGGAATAAAAAACTTGGTTTTCGTTACGCAAACCGTGAATAAACGAATTAAGGCGAAAAAAGAAACCGGAAACGCCGAAGACGAGAAGTTCATGCGCCTCGCAATCGCGCAAGCGCGCCGCGGAATAGCGTGCGGAGAAGGCCCCTTCGGCTGCGTCATCGTTAGAAAAAACAAAGTAAAAAACGAAGTCGTCGCGCGCGCGTACAACAGCGTCGTGTGCGACGACGACGCCACCGCGCACGCGGAAGTCAAAGCGATTCGCGCGGCTGGCGCCGCGCTCGGCACGCCTTTCTTGTGCGACTGCGTTCTTTACTCCACGTGCGAGCCTTGCCCGATGTGCTTCTCGGCTTGCTGGTGGGCGCGGGTCGCGCGCGTAGTTTACGGAAGCGAAATCGCTACGGCGGCAGCCGCGGGGCTCAACGAGTTGCGCGTGAGCGTTGACGCGTTAAATCGGGCGGGTGGCGGCAAAATTTCGCTGCGCGGCGGAGTGTTGCGCGGCGAGTGCGCCGCGTTGTTTAAGGAGTGGAAAGCGGCAGGCGGAAAAAAATATTGAAACTGACGAACTATTGAGCTATTGAAAAATTGAAGAGTGGATTGCATTTGTCTTTTTACGTTGAACAAGCGGATTTGTTCTTGCTCGCGATAGGCGGAATCGCCGCGTTGATGCTGCCGCACCGCAAGCGCGTGCTCGCCTTACTGCTTTTAACGCTCGTCATCGCTTTCGCCGCCAAAGATTATTACGCGGCCCCGCGGCCGTGCGCCGACAATCCGCTTTTCTGCCTTCCGTCTTACGGTTTCCCGTCCATTCACGCCGCCACCGCGACGATCGTCGCGTTCGCCTCGATCGGCGCGTCGTTGTTTTACTTGTTCGCGCCTGCCGCCGCGTTAATCGCGGCGTCGCGCTTCGCGTTCGGCGTTCACTCGCTTCTTCAAGTAGCGGCTGGAGTCGCGCTCGGCGCAGGCGTTTGGATTGCGGCAAGCGAAATTCTTGAAGCGCTCAAGAAAAGGCGGGAGCGTAAGGCCCTCGGACAGCGAAAGCTTTCGGCGCGTGAAGCGCACGCCGCAGTGCCTCGCGGCTTCGGTTCGGCGTTCCGCTTCGAGTTAAAGCGTCAGGCGTCGCACATTGTTTTCGGCGTCGCCGTAATCGCGATAGCGCTCGCGTTCGGCCGCGAGGCTGCGCTCGCCGCCCTTCTCGCTTCGCTTGCGTCGGGAATCGTGATAATGCAGTTCGCCGCGTGTGGCGTGCGTTTTTTCCCTATTGATTGGGCGCTCCGCGTTTTCGAGCGGAAGAATGCGAAGCCTGGTTGGGGTGCCCTTAATTTCGTAGTTGGCGCGTTGTTCGCGTTGTCGTTTTCGCAGTCGCTGGCTTTCGGTTGCGCCGTGATTGCGATTCTGGCTTTCGGAGACGCTTTCTCGACTTTAATCGGATTGGCTTTCGGTTTCACGCGAGCGCACGGCGCCAAGAGTTGGGAGGGTTTCGCGGGTTTCGTGGGCGCGGCGTTCATTGCGTCGTTCGCGCTCGTGGGTTGGCAGGCTGCGCTTTTTTATTCCGTCGTGCTGGGTTTCGTAGAACTCGTCGACTTCAAAGTCAACGACAACCTTCTCATTCCAATCGTCGCGGTAATGTTGCGGCAATTCACTGGGATATGAATGATTTTGCGGGTTTGATTGTTGGATGAAGAAAAAAATGAAGAAATTGAAGGGGTTGCGGTTGCTCGTGGTTTTCGAGGGTTTGGATGCGAGCGGCAAGCACACGCAATGCGAACTCTTCCTGAAGAAACTGCGGCGGCTCGGATTCCGCACGGCGTTTTACGCTTTTCCGGCTTACGCGACTCGTTACGGCAAGTTAATCGCGCGTTACCTCGCTGGCGGCTTCGGGCCGAAGGAAGCGCTTCCGCCGCGCGCGATCGCGCTTTTGTACGCGCTTGACCGCGCGCAATTCAAGGAAAAAATCGCTTCGGACTTGAAGAAAGGGAAAATCGTTGTGTGCGACCGTTACGTGCAATCGAATCTTTACCAGGCGGCGAAGCTTCCGCGCAAGCAACGCCCCGCGTTTATCGAGTGGGTGAAACGCTTGGAAAGCGGAATGCCTCGCGCGGACAAAGTGGTTTTTCTTGACGTTCCAATCGCGCACGGGCGCCGTTTGCTGAAAAAACGCGGCAGGAAAATCGATGTTCACGAAGCGGACGTTCTTTTTCAAAGAGAAGTGCGCCGCGAGTACCTCGGCGAATCAAAGAAAAACCGCGTGTGGCGCGTCGTCAAGTGCGTTGAAAAAGGAAAACTGCTGTCACGCGAGGAAATCGCGGCACGCGTGTGGCGCGCGGCAGGCGTTTGAAAGGGTTTTAATACTTTCCATCCCCCTAATCTAGCGTTGATGTCTAACGTCGGTTAAGATTTTTTAGTTTCGTCAAGGAGGCGGTGCTTAGTGAAA